>NZ_VKHT01000219.1 GCF_014141535.1 Streptomyces alkaliphilus
GGTATCCCCTGGCGGTGGAGGGGCCGGTGTTGCGCGCGGTGGACCGACTCGTCCCCGGTGTCTCCACGGTGACCCGCCTCGTGGGGTACCACTCGATGTACGCGGCGATCGCGGCGCACGCCGGGGAACGCGACCTGGACGCCGCCGCCTGTCGCCGGCTGGTTCGTCGCTGCGAGGTGCTGATGGCCGCGCTCCGGCATCCCGGGGAGGGCGAGGGTGCTTCGCCGCCGCACGGGGTGGACGGGGTGCGACGCTTCCTCACCCCCGATCTGGATCTCGCCGGGGCCGCCGACGAGGAGCGGGAGCGGTCGTACTCCCCCCGGGGGTGGGGCTTTTGGGGGCAGTACGGAGGCCCCGCCACGGTGCTCGGCACGGTGACGGTCCGGGAGGGAGCCCTGCGGCCGGGCAGACACGAATGCCCACCCGCGGTCAGGGAAACCCTCGCGCCCCTGCTGTCGCTCGCCGAGCGGGAGGTGGTGAAGGAGGAGGAGTTGGCGGGAACGGGGGTGCCGGCCCCCGACTCGCCCGGTCCGGCCGAGCGGGAGTGGCTGACGGGTGTGCTGACCGCTTCCGGCCGGGGAGCCGTCCACGTGCCGACCGAGTGGGAGGCATCGGACCGTACGCGGCGTGCCACCCTCCGGACGCTGGCCCGGGCGGTCGATCTCCACGGCCACCGGGGGGACGACTACCGGGAGACACTCTGTTCCGCCGTGGTCTTCGGTGAGGATCTCGCGTCGGATCCGATCCTGGCGGGACTCCCCGAGGCGGAGAGCTGGAGGGGGACGTTGCTCCGGCATTACTCCGTCGGCGCGTGGCGGCGGCTGTGGGCGGCGCTGGTGTCCCGCGTCGATTCCGGGGAGGGCGGAGCGGGCCGAACGGCCGGGGAGCTGCGTGACTGGCTGGCGGACCGGGCCCCGTCCGGCACGCTGCGGGCTCTTCTGGAGGATCTCCCCCCGCTCGATGCCCCGCGCGGTCGGTTGGCGCCGGCCGAACGCGAACTCCTGGCCGGTGGCGACAAGGATCCGATGACCAGTGTTCGTCTTCTGATCGTCGGTGCGCTGAGGTCCCGGCCGGGCCATCTGTCCGAGCGCGGCCGTGCCGTCTTCCTGGGCCGACAACGGCACCGTGCCGAATTCCTCGACCCCACGTGGGTGGACGGTCTCCTCGCCGATCACATCGATCGCCCGGCGGCCGATTTCGCCGCTCGACTGGTGGACGACATGCTCGCCCAGTCCCGTCGGGTGGCGTTGGCGAAGCTGCGCATCGATCCGGCGACGGGAGGACTCACGATCTTCTCCCGGTTGCACGTTCGCGACGAAAGGTACTTCAGGACCGGCGACGAAGGGGACTCCGAGATCGGGACCCGTATCCATCAGCTGGGCTCGATGGCCGAACAGTTGGGGCTCTTCGTGAGGGAGGGGAATCGCCCCGGCGTCACCCCCGTGGGACGACGGGTCCTGGAGGTTCCCCGATGAGCGAGGTGCGGCACGAGCGATTCGCCTCCCCCCTCACGCTGTTGCGCGAGTGGGTCGAACGCCGCGACGAGCAGAGGTTGTCGGAGGCGCTCTTCCTCGGCTTCACGGTCGACCTTCCCTTCCTGGAGAAGGTCGCCCTCCCCCTCGCCCGGGCCTCGGGGGCCCGTACGGCGGTGATCGGTGACGCCGCCCGGGGGCTGTACGACCCGGTCGACGTGCGGAGGGCCGGGCGTGATTACCTGCACGGTTTCGCCGCCTGTGCCGGGGCGTTCCACCCCAAGGTGGCGCTCCTGATCGGGGACCGCGCCTGCCGGTTGGCGGTGGGATCCGGAAACCCGACGCTCTCCGGTTGGGGGGCCAACGAAGAACTCTGGACCGTCCTCGAAACGGAGGACGACGCGTCCCACCCCCTGCTGGCGGATCTCGCCGACTGGTTGGAGGAACTGCCCACCGTCGTCGACATGGCGCCCTGGTCCGCGGGGCACCTCCGGGAACTGGCCGGGATCCTGACCGAGCGGTACGTGGCCGCTCCCGCCGGCCCCGAAAGCGGTCCCCGGCTGCTGCACAACCTCCACCAACCCCTGCTGGAACAGTTGCCGCCCGGCCCCGTCGACGAACTCCACGCCTACGCGCCGTTCGTCGATCCGACCGGGCGGGCGCTGGAAAGGATCATCGGGCGCTTGGCCCCCCGACGCACGATCCTCGGTCTCCAACCCCGTTGGTCCGGCTACGACGCCGAGGCGATCCGCGAGGCGCTCCCCGACTCCTCGGCGGGGATCCGCTTCCTGGACGAGACCCGGCTGAGGCACGGCAAGTTCCTGGAATGGCGGATCGGCGACCGACGGCACAGCCTCACGGGAAGCCCCAACCTCACCCGCGCCGCCCTGTGCGTTTCCACCGCGCGGGGCGGCAACTGCGAACTCGCCGTCCTCGCCTCCGACACCGAACCGCTGCTTCCCGGGGAGGGCGACCTCGTCTCCCCTGCCGAGCTGCCCGGCTCCACCGTCCGGCCCGTGCGCACGGGCCCCGCCGCGCCGGTTCTGCTCGGGGCGCAGACGACAGGTGGGAGGTTGACCGTCGCCCTGGCACGCGGTTGGCCGACACCGGTGGGAATCGCCTCCTCCCCGGACGGGTCCCCGGGCTCCTGGACGGACATCGGCGAGGTTCCGACGGGAACGGAGGTCCACACCTTCCCGGATCCCGGGGCACCGGGAGCCGCGATCCGGGCGAGCGTGCGCTCGGGCGGTGCCGTCCTTCATTCCCCCGTCGTCTTCGTCCACAGCCCGGCACACTGCGCACGGCGTCCCGATCTCGGTGACGCGCCCCGGTTGCGCCACGAGTACACGGTCCCGGAGCTGTTCACGGACGAGGGCGCCGCGCGCCGTTTCGAAGCCGATATCGCGCGGCTGCGCGAGTGGATCGCCGTGATCACCGCGCGGCCGGGGCGGGCGACGGCTCTGCCGGCGGAGTCGGGGGGAGCGGGGGAAACCGACCGGTGGGAGACCTACCTCGAGGAATGCCGCCGGATGATCGGGACCTCCTTGACCGAGGTGGCTTTCGACGTGTCGATGATCGACCTGCCGCAGGCCCCCGTGGCGCGATGGACGGTGTCCGCGATCACCGGGCAGGAGGACCAAGAGGACCAGGAGGATCGGGAAGAGGAACCGCAGGAGGCGGAAGAGGCCCTCTCGGTGATCGGTGAGCCGCTCGTCCCGTACATTCCGCCCGACCGGCGCGCGCGGTTTCGTGCCTGGACCCGGCGTTGGGTGAGGGCCCTCGACAGTCCCTCCGGACCCTCCGGGGCCTCCGATTCCGCTTCCGGGGCGACGGCCCGGGCACCGCTTCCCGTCCGCCTGGCGGTGGCGGGTCTGTGCGCACGCCTGTTGGCCGCCGGTGTCTGGGACGAGGACGACCACGGTTGGCGCCGGGACCTGGAGGATCTCCTCCTCGCCCTGTCGGAGGGGGGTGCACAGGACACGGAGCCCTCCCACCCCTCGGTCCAGGAACGCCTGAACTCCGTGGTGGCCGTGGTGATGACGCTGCTGGCGCAGGATGTCACCCTCACCGGCGGAGGCGAGCACGACGTGGTGGCCGCCCGCGCGTGGCATCGCTGTCGGGAGATGGTCGCCGGGGCGAGGGCCGGGCAGGTCGAGGACCTGATGCTCGATTCGGAGCGACCGCTGGCCCGGGTCGTCCGGCGGAGCGAGGTGGAACGGCTCATCACCCTGGCGCGGGACGGAAACCCCGGGGCGGAGCTGATCGAGGAATTCTCGGCCATGGGATGGTCGATGAGGCGCGGGGACGGGATGTGGGAGATCGAGGGGCCCTTCGGCAACCCGCTGCCGGTGGTGGGCAGAGCGGTCTCGCGACTCGGTGCCCCACCCACCGGGGGCGTGTTCGTGAGGGCCCGTGGCAGGAACGGCCGATGGGCCTTCGCCGCGTGGGACGGGTCCCGGCTGGTCCTGATGAACGCCCCGGCCCGGGTGTGGCGCGTCCACCGGGTGGATCCGCCGGCCACCCCGGAGTCACGCTTCGCCGGCGGGGACGTGTCCGCGATTCCCGGCCTCATCGGTCGTCCCACCCCGTTGTCGGCCGGGCCTCCCGAGACCCTGAGTCGGATGCTCGCGGAAGTCGGCCTCCCTTACCCGGAGTTGATCGGAAGGCTGTTCGCGCTCCCTTCCCGGGGCGAGGCGGCCGGGGATGACCGGGCGCCGGGCGCCGGGCGCTGAGCCGGACCGAGGCGTCCACCCGGCACGGCCACCGTTACCGCGACCGGCCGGGCGGGGCATGCGCGCCCCGGGCGGGCTGTACGAGCGCCGGAGGGCGTGCGGATCACGGCGGAACCCGGCGGCACGGGGACGGATGCCCCGATTCCCCGGGACCTCGCCTCCGGCCGTGACCCGGGCCGGGCGGGGCCGGGCGGGCCGCCCCGCCCCGCCCGGCAGTGTCCTACGCCTCGGACCCGGCCGGCACGGGGGGCGGGGAGAGGTCCCGCATCCCCGGGGGGCGCTCGACGGTGCGGGTGACGGGAAGGGTGCGACCCTCACGGGCGGAGTCGAGGAGGGTGAGCATGGTGTCCAGCACATGGGCCCCCAGTTCGGCCGAGGCGAGGTGGGGGCGGCCATCGCGCAGGGCGTCGGCCAGGTCGGCCAGGCCGACTCCGCGCCCGCCGGGCCGGTAACCGGCGGCGTGCGGAAGCGGCGTCCACGACCCACCCCGGCTGAGGGCGGGGGAGCCGTCGAAGAGGTTGGGGTCGGGGACGGACAGGGACCCGGCGGTGCCGTACACCTCCAGCAGGGGGAGTCGTGCGGCGTGCACGTCGAAGCTCATCGCGAGGGTGGTCAGTGCCCCACCGGCGTGGTGCAGGATGCCGGTGACATGGGTGTCGACCTCCACGGGGAACCGGGTGCCCGCGCGGGGGCCGCCGGCGACGGCGCGTTCGGCGCGGGCCCGGGATGCGGCGCCGCTGACGCGGGTGACGGGACCCAGCAGGTGCACGAGGGCGGAGAGGTAGTAGGGGCCCATGTCGAGCAGTGGCCCGCCGCCGGGTCGGTAGTAGAACTCCGGATCGGGGTGCCAGCTCTCGTGGCCCGGACAGGTCATGAAGGCGGAGGCGGCGAGGGGGGTGCCGATCAGCCCGTCGTCGACGGCCGCGCGGGCGGTCTGCAGACCGCTGCCGAGAACGGTGTCCGGGGCGCAGCCCACCCGCAGCCCGCCGGCCCGGGCGCGGGCGAGGATCGCGTCGACACCCTCCCGGTCGGCGGCCAGCGGTTTCTCGCCGTAGACGTGCTTGCCCGCGTCCAGCGCCGCCAGGGTCACCTCGGCGTGGGCGGCGGGAACGGTGAGGTTGAGAACGGCGTCCACGTCCTCGCGGGCCAGCAGTTCGGTGAGGGAGCCGGCGACGGCGACGCCGTCGCCGGCCTCCTCGGCCAGCCGGCGGGCACGGTCGTGCTCCAGGTCCGTCACGGCGGTCAACCGCGGGCCGCTCGGGGGGTCGCCGCCGAGGGGGTCCCCCGACCGCCGGAGATCGCGCAGGGTGGTGAGGTAGGCGCGGCTGATGTTGCCGGCGCCGACGATGCCGACCCTCAACGGCTCGCCCACAGCAGCCCCCTCTCGGTGAGGGCACGCGCCTCGGCCGTGTCGAAGTCGTCCGGCTTGTGGCCGATGGTGGAGACGAAGACCCGTCCGAGCCCCCGCCGCCTGGTCCACACGGCGGGGATCGCGACGGGGCGCGGGAGGATCTCGTCGGCCTCGAAGGTCGTGGTGGCCAGGACGTCGTTCAGCGGGTCGGTGGCCACCCAGTACCGCTCCGTGTGCACCTCGAAGGCACCGAGGCCGGCGATGACGGGGTGGTCGGCGAAGGCGTCCACGGGGTCGACGCGGTGGGTGGCGAAGCCGGGCGGGTGCATCAGGAACTGGCCCCCGGTCAGCAGCTGGTAGTCGAGGTCGCCGCGGAACGAGTCGATGATCCCACCGTGCCAGCCGGCGAACCCGGTCCCGGCGTGGACGGCCGCGACCAGGTTGGCGCACTCCTTCCGGGTGAGCTCGCCCATGGTCCAGCACTGGACGATCAGGTCGGTCGCGGCCAGCAGCTCGGCGTCCTCGTAGACCTCCAGCTCCTCGGCGGTCGTGACGTGGAAACCGTGGCGGCGCAGGAAGGGGAGGAACAGGTCGGTGGCCTCGATCGGGCTGTGCCCCTCCCAGC
>NZ_VKHT01000022.1 GCF_014141535.1 Streptomyces alkaliphilus
GCGGTCGACGTCGGCCGCGCATCCGCCCTCCAGGAGGTCCCCGGTGACCCCGCAGAGCAGCGGGGTGTGCGGGGTGGCCCGGGGCAGGGTGACGACGACGGCCTCCAGGTCGGCGTCGTTCCAGCCGTCCAGCGGCCGGGCCCGCAGTTCCACCAGGGCGAGCGCGTCCGCCGGGGTGACCACCCCGGCGAGCGCGGCGGCGGTGATCTCGCCGATACCTCGGCCGGTGAGCAGCGCGGGCCGGGGGCCGCGGTGGTGCAGTGCGGCGGCGAGCGCCCAACCGGCGATGAAGTGGGCGAGGTGGGCGGTGACGGCCGACTCGGCCGGGGCGGTCGGGGCCAGCAGCGCGGCGCGGACCGCGTCCGCGGTCCCGCCGAGCGCGTCGAGACAGGCGTCGGCGGCCTCGGTGTACGCGGGGTCGACGCCATAGAGCGCAGCGCCGGCGCCGGTGCGGCCGTCGGTGTCGGGCAACAGCAGACCGATCCGGGGGCCGCCCGCCATGGGGCGGGCCGCCGGGAGCGGAATCGCGGTGGTGAGCGCCCCGGCGACGACGGACGGGTCCACGGCGACCACGGCACGGCGGTGCTCCAGTTCGGCACGGCCCTGCTGGAGGGTGTGTGCGACATCGGCGAGGACGGTGTCCGGGCCGGCCACCGCGGCCGCCAGTCCGGACAGTCGCTCGCGCAGCGCGGCCGGGTCGGCGGCGGAGACCGGCAGCAGCTCCGGACCCGTGGGGAGGTCGGCGTTCTCCTCCGACGTGGTCGCGGCGGGCTCGCCGGTGAGGGTGGGCAAAGCGGTGCCGGCTGCGGTGGGTTCGGCTGCGGCCACCACCAGATGGGCGTTGGTGCCGCACCAGCCGAAGGAGCTGACCCCGGCGAGCAGCGGCACGCCCCGGGCGGCGGCGAGGTCCCGACGGATGGTCAACGGGCGGATGTCGCCGGCGCCGCGAGTGGTCTCGGAGGGCTCTGTGAAGTTGAGATTGGGCGGGGCGGCACCGTTCTTCAGCACCAGTACCGTCTTGATCAGCCCGGCCATGCCGGCCGCGGCCTGGGTGTGGCCGACGTTGGTCTTCACCGCACCGACATGGAGCGGATTCTCCGGGGAGCGACGACCGAACACATCGGTCAGCGCACCGAGTTCGATGGCGTCGCCGAGCGGGGTCCCGGAACCGTGCGCCTCCACGTAGGAGACCTGGTCCGGGGAGACCCCGGCCGCGGCGTGCGCGGCACGGATGACCTCGACCTGGGCACCGCGGCTGGGCGCGGTCAACCCGTTGCTGCGGCCGTCCTGGTTGACGGCGGAGCCGCGCAGCACCGCGTGCACCCGGTGACGGCGGCGGACGGCGTCGGAGAGCCGCTCCAGGACCACCAGTCCGGCGCCCTCGCCCATCACATAGCCGTCGGCGCGGGCGTCGAAGGTCTTGCACAGCCCGTCCGGGGAGAGCATCGAGGCGGCGCAGGCGTTGATGTACATATCGGGGTGCATCGCCAGAAAGACCCCGCCGGCGACCGCGAGATCGCACTCCCCGCGTCGCAAGGCGGACCCGGCCTGGTGGACCGCGACCAGGGAGGAGGAGCAGGCGGTGTCCACGGTGAGGGTGGGACCGCGCAGGTCGAAGTGGTAGGCGAGGCGGCCGGCGACCACGCTGGAGGAGCCTCCCTGGCCGAGGTAGGGCTCGGTGACCACGGTGGTGCCCTCGGCCTCGATCTGCACCCGGCCGTACTGCATGATGTCGGAGAAGCCGACCAGCACCCCGGTCCGGGAGCCCGCCAGCGACGGGGCCGGGGTGCCCGCGTCCTCCAGCGCTTCCCAGGTCAGCTCCATCAGCAACCGCTGCTGCGGATCCATCCGCAGCGCCTCCTGCGGGGAGCTGCCGAAGAACCGCGCGTCCCAGCCGGTCACGTCGGCCAGGAAGGCACCGCGAGTGGTGTAGACACCGTGCTCGCGGACCCCCTCGGAGAGGTCGAATCGGCCGCCGGGCACCTCGTCCAGGACCGCCGAGCGACCCTCGCTCAGCAGGTCCCAGTAGCTGTTCACGTCGCCCGCCCCGGCAAAGCGGCACGCCATGCCGACCACGGCGATCGGCTCGTCGGCCGCCGCCAGTCGGCGCCGGGCCTCGGTGAGATCGACAGTGGCCTTCTTCAGATATTCGCGGAGTCTCTCTTCGCCTGCCATCTTCTGTTTCCTGCCTCATCTCGCCGTTCGCGTGGGCGGTTGGTCTGCTCGGTCGCCGTCGGTGCACTCTCCGGCGGGGTGCCGGGGTCCGCGGCGTGGTGCGCCCCGGACCCCGGGCCGTTCATGACTGGGAGTCGATGAAGGAGAAGAGCTCCTCGTCGGTGGCGCCGTCCGGTACAACGGTGTCCCGTGGCACGGCGGCGGTGGCCCCGAGCCGGCCCAGTGCCCCGAAGAGGGCTTCGGTGACCCGCTCGTGGATCCCGGGCTCCGCGTCGCGGAACTCCTCGGTGATCCGGTGCAGCAGTTCGTCGACGGCCGTCACCGGGTCGGGCGCCTCGGGCACCAGCGCCCCGGCCAGATGACCGGCGAGGGTGTCGATCGTCGGATGGTCGAAGACGAGCGTCGCGGCCAGGTCCAGCGCGGTGTCGGCCCGGAGGCGGTTGCGCAGTTCGACCGCGGTCAGCGAGTCGAGGCCGAGGTCGATGAAGGGCGCCGTGCCGTCCAGTGAGGACGGGGACCCGTGCCCGAGTACCTCCGCCACATGACGGCGGACCGCCGTCGTCACCGTCTGACGTACCGCCTCCGGGGCCAGCTCACGCACCGCGGCGGTGAGCGCCCCGGCCTGTCCGGCGGACTTGGCCGCGCCGGCCGCGGTGGCGGTCCGGCCACCGCGCACCAGGCCCCGGAGGATTGTCGGGACCGGCTCCTCCCGCCCCGTGCCGAAGCTCCACCGGGAGGCGACCACCAGCGGTTCGGCCTTCGGATCGGTGAGGACCACGTCCAGCAACCGCAGCCCCTGCTCCTCGCTGATCGGCGCGATCCCGGCTCGGGCCAGCCGTGCCCGGTCGGCTGCGGTCAGCAGACCACCCATGCCCGGACCGGCCCACAGGCCCCAGGCCACCGACACCGCCGGCCGGCCCTCGGCCCGCCGGCGGGCGGCCAGCGCGTCCAGGAAGGTGTTGGCCGCGCCGTAGGTGCTCTGCCCGGGGTTGCCGAGCACCCCCGCGACGGAGGAAAAGAGCACGAAGGCGCGCAGCGGGGCATCGGCGGTCAGTTCGTGCAGCGCCCAGGCCGCGTCGGCCTTGGGACGCAGTACCCGGTCCAGCCGCTCGGGGGTCTGCCCGGTGAGCAGGCCGTCGTCGACCACCCCGGCCGCGTGCAGCACCCCGGTCAGCGGATACTCGGCGGGCACCGAGGCCAGGAGCTCGGCGAGCGCCCCGCGGTCCGCGGCATCACAGGCCACGATCCGCACGGTGGCACCGAGCGCGGTCAGTTCGGCGGCGA
This sequence comes from Streptomyces alkaliphilus, assembly GCF_014141535.1. Lineage (GTDB taxonomy): Bacteria > Actinomycetota > Actinomycetes > Streptomycetales > Streptomycetaceae > Streptomyces > Streptomyces alkaliphilus. The sequence goes on from NZ_VKHT01000022.1 coordinate 3,460, forward strand.
GTCCGGCCGCGCCGGGGCTGTCCGGGCCGCGCCGTGAGGTGAGCAACAAACGCCGCACCCCGTGCCGCTCGACCAGGTGCCGGGCGACCAGCGCGCCCAGGCCGCCGGTGCCGCCGGTTACCAACACGGTCCCGTCGCCGAACCGTGCCTCGCCGGTACCGGCCGCGGTCCGCCGGACGACTCGCGGCACCAGCGCCTCGCCGTCGCGCAGCATCAGTTGCGACTCGCCCGCGTCGACGGCGGCGGCCACCGACTCCAGCGCGGCCCGGTCGGCGCCGCCGGCGAGACCGCCGGCGAGCACGAATCGGTCGGGGTACTCCAGTTGCGCCGCACGCACCATGCCCCAGACCGCGGCGGTCACCGGGTGCTCCGGGTCGGCGGCGACGACCAGCCGGGCGGCCGGGTGGTGGTTCGGGTCGGCCCATTCGCGGAGAACCGTCAACACCGCGCCGGTGACCCGGCGGACCGCGTCCGGCAATTCCTCGGACGTGGCACCGGACGGAGCGGCGTCGAGCGCGTCGCAGTCCAGCAGCACGAAGTCGGAGGGTGCGTCGTCCCGGCCGTCGCCCGGAAGCCGCCACCCGCGTCCGGGGCCGGTCGCGGTGACCGCGAGCGGCGTCCAGTCCAACCCGTGGTAGCCCTCGACGGTGCCTGCGGTGGCGGCGAGCAGCGCAGCCGGAGAGACCGAGCGGACCCGCAACTCCTCGGCGATGAGCACCAGGGAGCCGCGCGTGTCGGCGGCGGTCAGCGAAAGCCGGTCGTCCCCCTCGGCGACGATTCGGACCCGCAGTCGTCCCGTACCGGGCTCGGCCAGCCGCAGACCGCGGAAGCTGAACGGCAGCCGCAGTTCGTCGGAGCCGCCGGCGAGCAGATAGGGGTGGAAGGCCGAGTCCAACAGCGCCGGGTGGAGGTTGAAGCCGTCGTGGCGGGCGACCTCCGGCACCTCGACCTCGACGAACAGCTCGTCGCCGCGCCGCCAGGCCCCCAGCACCGCCCGGAAGGCCGGGCCGTACTCGTAACCGATGCCGGCCAGCCGCTCGTAGCCGTCGGTGAGATCCAGCCGCTCCCCATCGGGTGGCGGCCAGGCCGCCGCCCACGCGCAGACGTCACCGGGGGCGTCGTCCGCGGAGAGGCGCCCGGAGGCGTGCCGGGTCCAGGGGGCCTCCGCGTCGGAGCGGGCCAGCACCTGCACGGTGCCGTCGCCGCCGACCGCGACCTGGAGGTCCACCGCGCCGCGCTCGGGCAGCGGCATCGGTGCCTCGAAGGTGAGTTCCTCGATCCGCCCCAGTCCGCTGCGGAACCCCGCCTCGGCGACCGCGTCCAGCAGCGCGGTGGCGGGCACGATCGGGGTGTCGGCCATGGCGTGGTCGAGCATCCAGGGCAGCTCGGCGGCAAAGAAGCGACCGGTGGCGACCAGACCGCCGTCGGCGGTCTCCAGGGCGGCGCCGAGCAACGGGTGCGTCAGCGCGATCAGGCCGAGCGAGCCGGCGTCGGAAGGGCCGTCCGCGCGGCGCAGCCAGTACCGCTCGCGGTCAAAGGCGTAGGTGGGCAGTTCCACGGTCCGGCCGCCGGGCGCGATCGCGGCCCAGTCCACCGGGGTACCCGCGGCCCACGCTTCGGCGAGGCCGGTGAGCAGCGCCTCCGGCTCGGGCATCGAGCGGCGGGAGACCCCGGTGACCACGGCGTCATCGATCAGACTCGCGCGGACCATACCGGAGAGCACCGGGCGCGGTCCGATCTCCAGGTGGACGCCGGTGCCGGCGGCCTCCAGACGGGTGACCATCCCGGCGAAGCCGACCCGGCCGCAGATCTGGTCCGCCCAGTAGCCGGGATCGGTCCACTGTCGGTCGGGGCCGAGGTTGGTCTCGTAGGGCAGGGTCGGGGTGCGGAAGGTGAGTTCGGCGAGCTCGGCGGTGAACTCACCGACCATCGGTGCCATCAGCGGTGAGTGGAAGGCATGACTGACGGTGAGTCGGGTGGCCCGCCGTCCGCGCTCCGCCCACTGTCCGGCGATCTCCTCGCAGAGCGTCTCGTCACCGGAGATCACCACGTCGGTGGGGCTGTTCACGGCGGCGATCCGCACCAGGTGCTCGCGGCCGGCCAACGTGGGGGCGACCTCGTCGGGACCGGCGGCCACGGCCACCATCCCGCCACCCGCGGGCAGCGCGTCCATCAACCGGCCGCGGACGGCCACCAGCCGGGCGGCGTCGGCGAGGTCCCAGACCCCGGCGACGTGGGCCGCGGCGATCTCGCCGACCGAGTGTCCGGCGACCCTGCCGGGGGCGACACCCAGCGACTCCAGCAGCCGGAAGAGGGCGACCTGGTAGGCGAAGAGAGCGGGCTGGGTGAAGGACGTACGATCCAGCAGCAGTGCCTCGTCGCTCTCCGGGGCGGCCCACATCACCTCGCGCAGCGGGTGCTCCAGGTGCGGGTCGAGCACGGCGCAGACCTCGTCCAGCGCCGCCGCGAAGACCGGAAAGGCACGGTACAGCTCCCGGCCCATGCCGAGCCGCTGGCCGCCCTGGCCGGTGAAGACGAAGGCCGTGGAGACCCGTCCGGCGGCGGTGCCGTGTGGGATGCCGGAACCCCCGGGGTCCTCGACGAACCCGGTGAGGCGGCGCAAAAGTTCCTCGCGGTCACGGCCGATGGCCATGGCCCGGTGGGCGTGGGTGGCGCGGGTGGTGGCGAGTGAGCGGGCGATGTCCGCGGGGTCGGCGCCGGGGTCGGCGCCGACCCATCGGCGCAGCCGCGCGGCCTGGCCGGCCAGCGCGGTGGCGGAGGCCGCGGAGAGCGGCCAGGCGACCGGCGTGCCGGCGGTGAGCCCCTCCGTGACACCATCCCCGGCCGTGGTGACGCCTTCGGCGGACACGGCGGGCGGCTCCTCCAGGATCACATGGGCGTTGGTGCCGCTGATGCCGAAGGAGGAGACAGCGGCACGTCGCGGCGTGCCCTCGCGGGGCTCCCAGTTCTGCTCCTCCGTGAGCAGCCGCACCGCGCCGGACTCCCAGTCGATCCGCGGGGAGGGCTCGGTGACGTTGATGGTGCGGGGCAACACACCATGACGCATCGCCATCATCATCTTGATCATCCCGCCGATGCCCGCGGCGGCCTGTGAGTGGCCGATGTTGGACTTCAGGGAACCCAGCATCACCGGGCGGTCGGCGTCCCGGTCCCGACCGTAGGTGGCGATCAGCGCGTTGGCCTCGATCGGGTCGCCGAGGGAGGTGGCGGTGCCGTGCGCCTCGATGGCGTCTACGTCGGCAAGGGTCAGCCGGGCGTCGGCGAGGGCTCGGGTTATCACCCGCTCCTGAGCGGGACCGCTGGGCGCGGTCTGGCCGTTGCTGGCACCGTCCTGGTTGATGGCGGAACCGCGGATCAGACCGTGGATCGGGTGACCGTTGCGCTCGGCGTCGGAGAGCCGCTCCAACAACAGCACCCCGGAGCCCTCGCTCCAGGCGGTGCCGTCCGCATCCGAGGAGAATGGGCGGCAGCGGCCCTGCGGGGAGAGCGCCCGCTGCCGGGAGAACTCGATGAAAGTGTCCGGGGTGGCCATCACCGTCACCCCGCCGGCGACTGCGAGAGCGCATTCACCGTCCCGCAGCGCGCGCATCGCCTGGTGGACGGCGACCAGAGAGGAGGAACAGGCGGTGTCCAGGGTGACCGACGGCCCCTCCAGACCGAAGGTGTAGGAGACTCGGCCGGAGAGCATGCTGGGCGTGCTGGAGACCAACAGCGTCCCCTCGGCCTCCTCCGGGACGGCGCCCGAGTGCTGGGCGGCGTAGTACTCGTACATGACCCCGGCCCAGACGCCGGTGTCGGAGCCGCGCAGCGTCCTCGGGTCGATGCCGGCCCGCTCGAACGCCTCCCAGACGGTCTGGAGGAAGACCCGGTGCTGCGGGTCGATGCAGGCCGCTTGGCGCGGACTCACCCGGAAGAACGGGGCGTCGAATTCGGCGGCCTCGTGCAGGAATCCCCCGCGGGTGGTGTAGGTGGTACCGCGGGAGTCCGGGTCCGGGTCGTAGAGATTCCCCACGTCCCAGCCCCGGTCCTCGGGGAAGTCGCTGGTGGCGTCGGTGCCGGAGGCGACCAACCGCCACAGGTCGGCGGGGCTCTCCACGCCGCCCGGGTAGCGGCAACCGATCCCGACCACGGCGATGGGCTCGTGGTCGCGGTCCGCGGTGGCGGCCAGCCGGCGGCGGGCGTCGGCCAGGTCCGCGGTGACTTGTCTGAGGTATCTGCGAAGCTGGTCTTCGGTTGCCATGGTCTTCCCTCCGGAGGTGCGTGAATTCATCCGTCGCGCGTCTAGAGCTGGGTGTCGATGAACGCGAACAGGTCCTCGTCACTGATTTGTCCGAGGTCCCCGGGCGTGTCCGACGCGGCGCGACCCCCGCGGAGCCGTTCGAGGGCCCGGCGCAGCGCGGACTCGACGGCTTCGCGGTCACCGGGGTCCGCTGCCGCGGCGTCGAGGAGCGCGGTGACCGTGTCCAGTGCCTCGCGCAGCGCGTCGGGCGGGGCGGAGGTCTCCACCGGCCCGGGAACGAGATCGGCCAGGTAGGCGGCGACATCGGTGACGGTCGGGTGGTCGAAGGCCAGCGTCGACGGCAACGACAGTCCGGTGATGTCCTGCAGCCGGATGTGCAGGTCGACGGCGGTCAGGGAGTCGAATCCGAGAGCGGTGAACGGCTGGTCCACCTCGATGCCCTGTGGCTCGCCATGGCCGAGCACGGCCGCCACCTGCTCGCGGACGAAGTCCACGGTGGGGATCACCGGGGTTCGCGGTGCGGGTGTCGCCGCGTCGGGGGCCGGCGCCGGCGCGGCGGGGGCCGGGGGCGACGGCGCGGCAGTGGGGCGTACGACGCGGAGCACGGCCGGGGCTCCCCCGGCAAGCGGTCCGGGGGTCCAGCGGGCCGCGACCAGTCGTCCGTCCGCGGGGGCGGCGGTGAGCGCGGCGTCCAGGAGCGCCACCGCGGTGACCCGCTCCAGCGGCGCGGTGCCGGTCCGCGCGAGCCGGGCGAGGTCGGCGCCGGTGAGTCCGCCGGCCATTCCGGTCTCGGCGGACCACAGGCCCCAGGCCAGGGAGAGCGCGGGCAGTCCGACGGCCCGACGGTGGGCCGCGAGCGCGTCCAGGAAGCCGTTGGCGGCGGCGTAGTTGGCTTGTCCGGCGGTGCCGAGGACGGCGGCCACCGAGGAGTACAGGACGAAGGCGCGCAGCGGCAGGTCCGCGGTCAGCTCGTGCAGCGCCCAGGCGGCATCGGCCTTGGGGCGCAGGACGGTCTCCAGGCGTTCGGCGTCCATCGCGGTCACCCGGCCGTCGTCCAGCACCCCGGCGGTGTGCACCACCGCGCCGAGCGGGCGGTCGGCGGGAATACCGGCGAGGAGTGCGGCCAACCGCTCGCGGTCGGCGACATCACAGGCGACGATCCGGACCCGGGCCCCGGCTGCGGTCAGCCGCTCGCGGAGTGCTTCGGCTCCGGGGGCGGCGGGGCCGCGACGGGAGACCAACAACAGGTCGCGGGCGCCGTGCCGCCCGACCAGGTGCTCCGCGAGCAGTGCGCCGAGGCCGCCGGTTCCGCCGGTGACCAGTACCGTGCCGTCCGCGAACGGTCCGGGAGCGGTCGCCTCGCCGGTCCCGTCCGCACCGGGCCGCGGGGCCCAGGGGACCAGACGGGGCACCAGTGTGCCGTCGCCGCCGGCGGCGTACTGCGGTTCGCCGTCCACCGCCGGCCAGTCGGCACCCTCCGGCACCCGGACCAGCGCGTAGGCACCGGGGTGTTCGGTCTGCGCGGAGCGCACCAGCGCCCAGAGCGGGGCTCCGGTGAGGCTGTCCGGGTCAGCGGTGAAGACCAGTCGGGTGCCGGCCAGCGCGGGGTCGGCGGCGCGGCGACGGACCAGGTCGAGCGTCCGATCCAGTACCCGCCGGACCACGGCGGGCACCTCCTCCCCCGGTGCGGGAGCACGGTCCAGGCCGGGGACGACCAGCACGGCGGGGGCTCCGGCGTCGAGCGCGGCGTCCACGCCCGGGCGCAGCTCCGCCCCGGGCAGCAGCGCGGCGATCCGGGCCGCCTCGGCTCCGGTGTCCAGCACAGCCACCGTCGCCCCGCCGAACGGTTTTCCGACACCGGGGAGTTCGTCGGCGGCCGGGGTCCAATCGAGTCGGTAGAGGCCGCCGTCGGCGTCGGTTCCGCCGGAGCGGCCGAAGTCGTCTCCGGCGTGCCGCAGCGTCACGGTGAAGCCACCCACCGGGCGGCCGGTCTCGTCCCGGAGATTGACCCGGTGGGCGCCGCCGTTCCCGGTGGGCGCCAGCCGGACCCGCAGTCGGCGGGCGCCGGGGGCGGTGATCGAGGCGTCGGTGAAGACGAAGGGAACCGGCCGCTCGCCCACGGCGAGCCCGGCCTCCAGCAGCAGCACGTGCAGCGCGGCGTCCAGCAGCGCGGGATGCGCTGTGTGCCCGGCACGGGTGACATCGGGCAGCGCCACCTCGGCGTACAGGTCCGTGCCGTGCCGCCAGGCGGCGGTCAGCCCGCGAAACGCCGGGCCGTATCCGTATCCCGCGGTGGCGAGCCGCTCGTAGCCGTCGGTCGGCTCCAGCCGCTCGGCACCCGGCGGAGGCCAGCCTCCGGCCGGGTCCGGTTCCACGACGACCGGTCCGGCCGCGGTGCGGCCGGTGGCGTGCAGGGTCCAGCCGTTCCCCGGGGTGCGGGCGTGCACGGTGATGGCACGGTGACCGTGGTCGTCGGTACTGCCGGCCACCGCCACCTGGAGCTCGGCGGGGCCGGAGGCAGGCAGGGTCAGCGGTGCGGCCAGGGTGAGCGCGGAGACCCCGGGCGCCCCGGCGGCGGAGGCCGCGGCAAGCGCAAGGTCCAGCAGGACGGTGCCGGGCACCACCTCGACACCGCCGATCACATGATCGGGGAGCCATCCGGCGGAGCGACGGGAGAGCTTCCCGTCGAGCAGCAGTCCGCCGTCGGCCGCGACCGTGGTGGTGCGGTCCAGCAGCCCGGTGCCGCCGCCGTCGGCGGGGTCGGTGAGCCAATGGCGCTGCCGGTCAAAGGCGTAGGTGGGCAGGGCGATCCGGGGGCCGGCGGGCACCGCGGCCGACCAGTCGACCTCCGCCCCGGCGGTGAAGGACTCGGCCAGTCCGTGGAGCAGCGCGGCGGCCTCGTCCCGGCCGCGTCGGGCGAGGGCGGTGACGGAACCGGGGCGTCGATCCGGCGCGGCCCCGGTGAGGCACTCGCGGACGGACCCGGAGAGCTGCGCCTGCGGGCCGGCCTCCAGGTAGAGCCCGGTGCCGGCGGTTGCCAACCGGGCGACGGCCGGGCCGAAGAGCACCGCGGCGCGGATCTGCTCGACCCAGTAGCCGGTGTCGGTCCACTCCAACGACGAATCGGCGGTGCGCTCGTGGCCGAGGGCGGGCTTCGCGGGGGCGACGGACTCGACCTCCCGACGGAACTCGGCCAGCACCGGTTCCATCAGCGGCGAATGGAAGGCGTGGCTGACGCTCAGGGAGCGGGTGCGGCGTCCACGCCCGGCCCAGATGCCGGCGATCGAGGTACAGACCTCGGCCTCACCGGAGATCACCACGCCGCGCGGCCCGTTGACGGCGGCCAGGCCGACCGCGTCCTCCAGTCCGGCGATCGATGCGGCGATCTCCCCGGGGGTGGCGGCGATGGCGATCATGCCGCCGCCGATGGGCAGCGCGTCCATCAACCGGCCACGCACCGCGATCAGTCGTGCGGCGTCCGACAGACTCCACACCCCGGCGGCGAAGGCGGCGGCGTACTCGCCGACGGAGTGCCCGACGACCGTGTCAGCGGTCACCCCGAAGGATTCCAGCAGCCTCCAGAGCGCGGCCTCGTAGGCGAAGATCGCGGGCTGGGCATAGCCGGTGCGGTCCAGCAGGACGGCCTCCGCGGTGTCCGGTTCGGCCCACATCACCTCGCGCAACGGACGCTCCAGGTGCGGGTCGAGCGCGGCCCACGCCTCCTCCAACGCGGCGGCGAAGACCGGGAAGGTTCGGTGCAGCACGCGGCCCATGCCGGGGTACTGGGCTCCCTGGCCGGTGAAGAGGACGGCGGTGCGGGGGCTGCGGCGGGCGATACCGGTGACCACGCCGGGGGCGTCGACCCCGGCCGCCAGTGCATCGGCCCCGGCCCGCAGTTCGGCGGCGGAGGTGCCGAGCAGGACCGCGCGGTGCTCGAAAACGCTCCGCCCCGCGAGGGTCCCGGCGGCCCCGGCGGCATCCCGGATCCCGGCGGCGGCGAGCCGGGCGGCCTGGCCGCGCAACGCGGCGGCAGAGCGGGCGGTCACCGGCCAGGCCAGTGGCAGATCCCCGGGAACGGTCTCCCGGGCGGGGACGGCCGGGCCGGCGGGAGCCTCCTCCAACACCAGGTGGGCGTTGGTACCACTGATCCCGAAAGAGGAGACGGCTGCCCGGCGCGGCACGCCCTCACGGATGGGCCAGGGTTGTTCCTCGGCGAGCAACCGGACCCGACCGGCGGACCAGTCGGCGCGCGGGGTGGCTCGGTCGGCGTGCCGGCTGACCGGCAGCAGCTTGTGGCGGAGCGCCTCGACCAGCTTGATCATCCCGGCGACCCCGGCGGCGGCCTGGGTGTGGCCGATGTTGGCCTTCACCGAGCCCAGCCAGGCCGGTCCGACGTCCTCGGCACGAGCACGGCCGTAGGTAGCGATCAGCGCGTTGGCCTCGACCGGGTCGCCGAGCCGGGTGCCGGTACCGTGCGCCTCGATCACTCCGACCTCGGCGGCGTCGAGCCGGGCGTCGGCGAGCGCCTGCCGGATGACCTGGCGCTGGGCCCGGCCGTCGGGAGCGGTGAGACCGTTGCTGGCACCGTCCTGGTTGATCGCGGTGCCGCGGATCAGGGCGAGCACCGGATGGCCGTTGCGGCGGGCGTCGGAGAGCCGCTCCAGCAGCAGCACTCCCGCGCCCTCGGCGAAAGACGTGCCGTCGGCATCGGCGGAGAACGGCTTGGCCATGCCGTCGGGGGCGAGTCCACGCTGTCGACTGAACTCCAGCAGCAGTCCGGGGGTGGACATCACGGTCACCCCGCCCGCCAGGGCGAGTTCGCATTCGCCGCGGCGCAGCGCGCGGACCGCGAGGTGGACGGCGACCAGTGAGGAGGAGCAGGCGGTGTCCACGGTGAGCGCCGGGCCGCGCAGGCCCAGGGTGTAGGAGATCCGACCGGAGATCACGCTGGAGGCGGTACCGGTGAGCAGGTGGCCGTCGGCACCCCCTGCGCGGTGCAGTCGGGGGCCGTAGTCGGAGGCCATCGCCCCGGCGTAGACCCCGACCGGGCGGCCGGCGAGTGTGCCGGGCTCGATCCCGGCACGCTCCAGCGCCTCCCAGGAGATCTCCAGCAGCAACCGCTGCTGCGGGTCCATGGCGAGCGCCTCGCGCGGGCTGAGTCCGAAGAAACCGGCGTCGAAGTCGGGGGCGTCGTGCAGGAACCCTCCGACCCGGGTGGCGCAGGTGCCGGGTCGGTCCGCGTCGCCGAGGAGTTCGTCGAGGTCCCAGCCGCGGTCGGCCGGGAGCGGGGTCATCGCGTGCCCGCCGGCGGCGACCAGCCGCCACAGGCCCTCGGGGTCGGTGATGCCTCCGGGATAGCGGCAACCCATCGCCACGATGGCGATCGGGTCGTCCTCGTTACCGGGAGCCGCGGGGGGTTCGGCGGCTTCCGCCGTTCCGGCGTCCTCGGCGCGTTCCCCCGCCAGCAACTCCGCCAGTCGGGCGGCGAGCCGGCGTGGGCTGGGGTACTCGAAGAGCACGGTGCCGGGCAACGGTAGTCCGGTGGCGGTACGCAGCCGGGCAACCAGTTCGACGGTGCCCCGGGAGTCCAGGCCCAGGTCACGGAAGCTTCGGCCGGTCTCCACGGCAGCGGGGTCGCTCTGACCGAGGACCTCGGCGGTGACAGCCACGACCAGGGCGGTGGCCTCCTCGGGGCGCGGTCCGACGGCCGGTGCGGCGACGGGTGCGGCGACGGGTTCCGGGACAGTCACGGCGGGGCGGCGATCGGCGGCAGGGGGGCCGGTGAGCCAGTGGCGGGTCCGCTGGAAGGCGTACCGGGGCAGATCAGCCGGGCGGACGCCGGGCCGGTCGGCTTCGGGCGTCCAATCCACCGGGGCCCCGTGGACGTATGCCTCGGCAAGGGCCCGGCGCAGCCCGCCGTGGCCCTCGCGGTCTCGGCCAGGGGTGACGACGACGGCCTCCAGCCCGGCCTCCTCCGCGATCCGGGTGACGGCGTCGGTGAGCAGCGGGTGCGGGCCGCACTCGATGAAACGGGCACCGCCGTCGGCGAGCACGGCGCGGGTCGCGTCGGCGAAGCGGACGGGGGAACGGAGACCGGCGTACCAGTGTCCGGGGCCCGGGGCGGTGGTCTCCAGCGGCCCGCCGACGCACGAGGAGTAGAAGGGCATGGCGGCGGCGCGGGGACGGATGCCGTCGAGTGCGGCGAGCAGCTCGGCGCGGACCGGCTCCACCGCCGGGGAGTGCGGGGCGCAGCCGATCGGCAGTCGGGTGGCGCGAATGCCCCGTTCACGGAGTTCGGCGGCCAACTCGTCGAGGAGTGCCACCGGACCGGAGACGGCGGTGGCGTCCGGTCCGTTGTCCACGGCGAGACAGAGGCCGAACCGTTTCCCGATCCGCTCGCGCACCGCGTCGGCGGAGAGATCCACGGCCAGCATGCCCCCCTCGGGGAGGGAGCGGAGCAGCCGGCCGTGCACCGCGACCACCCGGGCGGCGTCGGCGAGGTCGAGCGCCCCCGCGACGGTGGCGGCGGCGATCTCGCCCTGCGAGTGGCCGAGGACCGCGTCCGGGACCACACCACGGGAGCTCCAGAATCGGGCGAGGGAGACGGCTGTCGCCCACAGCGCGGGCTGGATCACGTCCTCGTGATCCAGGGGCGGCGCGTCGGACGCGCCGCGGAGAACAGCCCGCAGGTCGTGCCCGGTGTGCGGTTCGAGGGCGTTGGAGCACTCGGTGAAGGAGGCGGCGAATGGACCGGGCTCGTTCAGCAGTTCGCGTGCCATCGCGGCCCACCCGTCACCCCGGTCGGGGAAGACCAGAACCGTGCGGCCCTCGAGGGCGCGGCCCACGGTGACCGCCGGATGCGGGGCGCCCTCGGCGAGGGCGGCGGTGCCGGCGGCGAGTTCGGCGGCGGTGCCGCCGAGGACCACCGCGCGGTGTTCGAAGCGGGTCCGGGTGCGCAGCAGCGCCTTGGCGAAGCCGGCGGGGCGCGGGGCGGGGTCGGCGGCGAGGTGCGCGGTGAGCCGAACCGCCTGGTCACGAAGCGCCTCGGGGGTGCGGGCGGAGAGGGTCCAGGCCGTGACGACACCTCCGGTGACATCGGTTCCCTCGGTGCCGCCGGTCTCGGCACCGGCGCCGTCGTCGACCGTCGCGGGTGGCGGGGCCAGCACCACGTGGCAGTTGGTCCCCCCCATCCCGAAGGCGCTCACCCCGGCGACCGCCCCGGCGGGCCAGGGTCGCTCCTCGGTGGCGACCGCCAGGCCCAACGCGTCCAACGGGATCGCAGGCGACGGCGCACGGTGGTGCAGGCTCGGCGGAACCGTGCCGTGGCACAGCGCCAGCACCGTCTTCAGCAGGCCGACCACCCCGGCGGCGCCCTCCAGATGGCCGACGTTGGTCTTGACCGAGCCGACCAGCAGCGGCGGCTCCCCGGCGGCGATCCTCCCCGTGCCGAGCGCGGCGCCGAGACCGGCGGCCTCCACGGGGTCGCCCACGGCGGTCCCGGTACCGTGCAGTTCCACATAGGCAACCTCGGCGGGTGTCACCCCGGCCGCCCGACAGGCCTCCTCGACAACCCGGCACTGCGCCCCGGCGTCCGGCACCGTCAGATGCTCACCGGTGCCGCTGTTCACCGCGCCGCCGAGGATCACCGCGTGCACGGGGTCGCCATCCGCCAGCGCGGCGGCGAGCGGCTTGAGCACCACCAGTGCCCCGCCCTCGCCACGGACATAGCCGTTGGCGGCGGCATCGAAGGTGTGACAGCGGCCGTCCGGGGAGAGCGCGCCGAAGCGGCGAAGCGCCTCGTCGACCTCCGGCAGCAGGTTGAGGTTGACCCCGCCCGCCAGGGCGACAGCGGCGGTACCCCGGCGCAGTTCCTCGCAGGCGAGCTGCACGGCGACCAGCGAGGAGGACTGGCCGGAGTCGACGGTCAGGCTCGGCCCGCGCAGGCTCAGCAGGTGGGAGACCCGGTTGGCGATCATACCGCGGTGGGTGCCGAGGACCTCGTGGCGGCTGCCGACGCCGAGCCGGTCGTGGAGCAGCGCGTAGTCGCCGGCGATGGCGCCGACCACCACTCCGGTGTGGCTGCCCTCCAGATCGCCCGGCACGATGCGCGCGTGCTCCAGAGCCTCCCAGGCGAGTTCCAGCACCAGTCGCTGCTGCGGGTCCATCGCCGCCGCCTCGGCCGGGGAGATACCGAAGAACCCGGCATCGAATCGGTCGACGTCCGCCAGGAAGCCACCGCGGTCGGTGCCGCCCGGACGACGATCCGCCGGGGCCGGGCCGACGGCCTCGTGACCCTCGCGCAGCAGCCTCCAGAACGCCTCGGGGGTGTCGGCGCCGGGGATGCGGCAGGCCATGCCGATCACGGCTACGGGATCTCCGGCCGGGGGCCGAGGAGTCTGAACGGACATGACCCACCTTTCTCTTCGAGTCGCCGCCGCCGGCGGTTGCCGCGGATGCGGCGTGGTGCCCCGGCCGGTGGCCGGGCGTTTCACCTGAACGGTGTTCGCCGGAGATGATTTCCGAGACTTTTCGAAACCTCTTTCCTCGGCCCCGGTCATGCGTCCGGAATTTCCCCGGAACACCCCGGCACGGAGAACAGGCGGACCCCGTTCGGAATGACCGTGCAGTGCGTCGGAAGTGACAACGACCCGGATTTTCCGGAGATTTCCACCCTCTCCGGAAAGGAGGCGTGAATCCCTGGGAATCGCCGGTTCGGGCTTACCGATTCCCCGTCCCGGCACCATCCCGTGCGACGGTGGTCCGGATGCGAGGAGCTTCTGGCACAGGGCCCGGAGCGGTATTCCCTGCCGGGATCCGACCCCCGGGGGAGCCGAACCGACTCGTTGTGTCGATGCCGGGAATCCTGCGCCCGACCGACCGGGACCGTCAAGCGGATCGCGCCCCGCCGGCGGTGGCAACGACTTCTCCGGAACTTGCTGTCAACACCCGCTTATTGACAGTGAACAGCGGTCGATGGATTAGTGGTACGAGCCCGGCAGAGGTGTTCCGGATCGACCGAACGGATCCCGCCGGGGCCTGGTGGAATTCCACCGGCGATCGGATGAGGGAAGGGGGTGGAAAATCCATGCGCAAGGTCGTCTGCACCCTTGTCCCGCGCATATCGGGCCACCACCGCTGAGGCGGCCCGGTCCGCCGGCCGTCCCGGCCGGAGTCCCGACCGGGACGGCGCCCCGGCCTCACGGCGGGGCGGCGCCCCGGCCCGCCCCGGCCCACACT
>NZ_VKHT01000220.1 GCF_014141535.1 Streptomyces alkaliphilus
CCTCCCCCGCCCGGCGTACCGCCGGGCACTCCCCCGCCGGGCGACGACGGCCGGCCGGGGGCCGGCGGTCCGCAGCAGCACCCGTGGCTCGCGAGCGGCCAACCGACGCAACCGCCGCAGCCCTACGGGGCGCCGGGGCAGCCGAACCCGTACTCCCAACCCACACAGGGGTGGACGGCTCCCGGCGCCGTCCCGGGCGGACCGGGCAAGCCGCCCTCGGGGCGGGGGAAGTTGATCGCCGCCATCGCGGTGTCGGTGACCCTGGTGGCCGGTGTCGCCGTGGCGGGCGTGCTGGTGGTGCGGGGCAACGACTCCGAGCCGACCGCGAACGCCTCCCCGACGCCCTCCCCGGAGCCGGAGGAGACCGAGGAGCCCGAGCCCGAGCCGGAGAACACGCTGCGGCCCGACGACCCGCGCTCGGGCACCCGGGGCGACGTCGAACCCGTCGTGGCCGACGACTGGTTGGTGCAGACCAACACCAAACGGTCCCTGGCCTTCGACGTGCCGCCGGACTGGTCCACCAACAGCGAGGACATGTTCGTCTGGATCGAGGACGAGCGCGAAGGGGTGGAGGACGAGGAGGAGCCCGAACCGGAGGAAACCTCCGGGGACGGAGACGAGGACGAGGACGGGTTCGACTTCGACCTCCCCGAGCCGAACATCCTGGTGGGCATGTCGGCGACCGCCGTGCACGGCGAGAACTGGTGTTCCGAGCGCTGGACCTCCCGGGTGATCGCCGGGTCCAAGGGCAGCCTGGGTGCCACCGGTACCGCGGACGCCGCCACCCGGGAGGCGCGGGACTGGGCGTACTCGGCGTACGACCAGTACCAGGAGGGCACCTTCGAGATCACCGATCCCGAGCCCTTCACCACCACCGAGGGCCTGGAGGGCCACACCGTCACGGCGACCATCTCCGGTGGCCGGGAGGACCCGGAGGACGCCTGTGACTGGACCGAGGGCAAGGTCGTGACGTTCTCCTACCGCGACGCCCGGGCCGACCTGGCCACCTGGATCCTGGTGACCGACACGGGCCACGACGAGGAGATCGACGACGAGTTGATAGAGACGATCATGAGCAGCCTGCGCCGCTGGGACGGCTGAGGGGTTCTCGACGTGACGCCTCCGTGCGTGCCCGCGCCCGTCACCCCCGGAAGGAGCGCTTGATCTCCTCCCAGCGCGACGCCTGTTCGGGCGTGATGCGTCCGCGCAGTTCGGCGAGCTTGAGAAGGTTGGCCTCCGCGCCGGAGGTGAGGGTCTGCGCCTCGGCGAGGTAGTGGTCGTCGATCACGGCCTCCACCTCCTCGTCCGTCATCACCGGCACCAGACGCTCGGTCAGGCGGTTGGTGTTGCGGTAGGAGCCCTGGAGCCGGAACGGCGGCTCGGTGCGGTGGGCGTCGTCCTGCGTCGCCGAGGCGATGTAGGCGGCGTTGACCCGCAGCGTGGTCCGCCGCACCCGCAGCAGCTTGTCGAGGACGGCGAGGATCTGCTCCAGGTCGGCCGCACCGTAGGGGTGGGAGAGGTGTTCGGCGTCGGCGGTGGCGTCGCCCCGCGCCAGCCGCACCAGAAGGTCCACGTCGGCGGGGTCGCGGCCGGCCAGGGGCGCCAGGACGGGGTTGGAGGTGAGGGCGTTCTCGATGTGGGAGAGGGCGAACAACTCCTCCCGACCGGAGAGGACATCGCCCAGGTTCCACACGTCGGCGCGGTTGGCGAGCATGTCGGGCACCCGGAAGCGGCTGCCGCCCCCGGTGAAGGGGTTGCCGGCCGTGCAGACCGCGAACCGCTTGCCCCGCAGGTCCCGGGTGACGGCCCGGCCGTCCGCGCCCACGCCGTCGATCCGGCGCTGGGCGTCGCACAGCGGGATGAAGCGCTGGAGGAACTCGGGCGAGCAGTGCTGGATGTCGTCCAGGTACAGCAGGACGTTGTTGCCCATCTCCAGACCGAAGTTGAGCTTCTCCACCTCGCGGCGGGCGGCGGCGTCCGGGGCCGCGGCCGGGTCCAGGGAGGTGGTGCCGTACCCCAGCGCGGGACCGTCCACCTTGACCAGGATCAGGCCGAGCCGTGAGGCGACGTACTCCATCAGCGTGGTCTTGCCGTATCCGGGCGGCGAGAGCAGCATCAGCAGGCCCTGGCTGTCGGTGCGGCGCTCCTCGCCGGCGGTGCCCAGTTGCTTGGCGAGGTTGTCGCCGATCAGCGGCAGGTAGACCTCGTCGATGAGCCGGTTGCGGACGAAGCCGGACATCACCCGGGGGCGGAAGGAGTCCAGGCGCAGGCGCTCGCGCTCGGCGTCCAACAGGGCGTTGCGGCGACGGATCCAGGCACGATGGGCGGGAACCCGCCGGCGGCGGAAACGTTCGGTGCGGACGAGGAACTCGTCCAGTCGTACCCCCAACCGGCCGTTGCGCACCCGGGGATGGGTGCCCAGCAGCCCGTCGACGTCGGCGGAGAGCCGGACGTCCAGCGGGCGGTGGGCGAGGGCCTCGCCGGTGCCCGGTTCCGCGCACAGTTCCAGGGCGACGGCCTCGGGGACGTCGCCGGGGTCGCGGTCCCGGTCGGCGGCGAAGGCGGCGAGCCAGGCGTCGGCGAGCCGACGGGCGGCGGCAGGGTCCCCGTCCAGGGCTCGCAGGTCCTCGGTGAACTCCTTGGCGCCGTCGGTGCCCAGGGCGAGACGGAAGTCCTCCAGCAGGGCGCGGGCGCCGGGGCCGGCGACGAAGGTCGGCCGGCGGGCGGTTCCGGGGGCGGCGTCCGCCGGGCCGGCCGCGGCGAGTTCCTCGAGGAGGTAGGCCCCGGCGGTCTCGGCACGGGTCCCCGGATCGTCCACCGCGGGATCGACCACCGCGGGATCGACCGGGGCGGCGGGGTCGGCCGGGGCCGCGACGGGTTCGGTGGCCCGGGTGAAGTCCGCCACTCCGGCGGCGAGTTCCGCGCGCAGGTCGGCGACGGCCGTGCCGGTGCCGAAGAGCCGGCGGGCCCGCCCCAGCGAGTGGGCCCGGGTCAGCAGGGAGCGGCGCGCGGCCGGGTCGGTGCCCATGCTCCAGAAGAACTGGGCGTCGGCCCGCGCCCGGGGCGGGAAGCGCAGCAGGTCGGCCCCGGCGTGCAGGCGCAGCAGGACGGCGAGCAGGCGGGCGGCGTCGTGGTCGTGGACGCCCCGGTCGTGACCCTCGTCGTAGGCGGTCTCGGCGGCGCGCCGCACGGTGGGGAGCAGGGCCCGGGTGAGCCGTTCCAGGTCGGCGGCGGTGATCTCGACCGCCGGGTCGAGGAGGTCGCCGGCCACGCCGGGGCTTGCTGCCTCCTCGGCCACCGCCCGGGTGACGGTCTCGATCAGCGCCCCCGCGCCCCGCTCGGCGAGCAGGGAGCCCGCGAGGTGCTCGGCCCGGTACACCCGGGGGGACTCGGAGACCAGGGGCTGGTCCCAGAAGGCCCTGGTGTCGGCGAGCGAGGGGTCGGCCAGGGGTGCCCGGTAGTCGGTGCCGCCGATGGTGAAGGCGAGGGTGTCGCCCGTCGGCACCAGGGTCAGATCCACCTGGTGGTCGGTGACGGCGAAGGCGTGCCGGCCCAGCCGCACGGTGCCGTCGGGGCCGTACAGATCGGCACGGTCGCGCAGCGCCCGGACGGCCTCCTGCCGAATGGCCGCGAGCCGGCCCTCCAACTCCCCGGCGCGCACGGTGTCGCCCAGGTCGCGCAGTTCCGCGGCGGCGGCGCGGACCCGGCCGACCAGGGGGTCGCCCGCGAACCAGGCGTTGACCTCGTCGAGGTCGGCGAGTGAACCGGCCCGGCGGGAGACGGTGGCCAGGACGCGGTCGGCGCCGTCCGCGATGCGGCGGGCGTGCCGGGCCCGTTCGTCGAGTTGGGCCTGTTTGCGGGCGGAGAAGGTCTCGTAGATCTCCTCGCGCTGTTCCTCCAGGCGGGCCAGGAACTCGTCGAAGGTTCCGAACCGGGCCTCCAGGTTCTCCAGTTGCAGCAGCAGCCGACCCAGTTGCTCGTCGCACTCGTCGGGGGTGCCGGCCGAGGCCAGGGCGCCGGTGACGGCCTGGCCGAGGAGGGCGAACTCGGCGGCGAACTCGGCCCGGCCCTCGCTCTCCAGCACCTCGCGGCGCCGGCCGTCGAGGACGGCGCGTGCCCGGTTGACGGCTCCCAGCACCTCGCCGATGCGCTCCAGCAGGCCGGTGCGGACGGTGGCGTCGGGGATGTCGAGTCCGCCGACGACGTCGGTGACGGTGCGCAGCCGGTCGGCGTGTCCGGTGATCTCCTCCCCGAGGG
The DNA here is from genome assembly GCF_014141535.1 of Streptomyces alkaliphilus. GTDB lineage: Bacteria > Actinomycetota > Actinomycetes > Streptomycetales > Streptomycetaceae > Streptomyces > Streptomyces alkaliphilus. The sequence continues at coordinate 4,258 of NZ_VKHT01000220.1, forward strand.
GGTCGGCGTCGGCGGTGCGGGTGATCGCGGCGGCCCGCTCGCCGAGAGCGGCGATCTCGGCGGCCGGGCCCTCGAAGGCGTCCTCCCGGGAGAGGAAGGAGACCGCGCGGCGACCGGCGGCCTCCAGCGCCTCGGCGAGGTCGGAGACGAGCGCGTCCACGGCCTCCGGGTCGATCCGCCGGATCTCGCGCAGGCTCTCGGCCCAGCCCTGCGCGCGGCGCAGTTCGGTGAGGAGGTCGACCCAACCCCCGGCGTCCCGGGGCGCCTCGCCCCGGGAGCGGCGGATGAGGGAGATCGACTCCTGCCGGGCGCGCTCCATGGACTCGGCGGCGTGGCGGCGCTGCTCGACGACCCGGCGGTACTCGTCGATGACCTGTTCGGCGGTGGTGTGGAGAGTGGCCAGCGGCTCGTGCAGCGCCTCCATGCCCTCCAGCGACATCCAGTGGTAGCGGTCCGCGAGCCTGGTGCAGGCGGCCACCACGGCCTCGAAGACGGCGGTGTCGGGGGCGAGTTCGTCGGCCATCCGGGCGACGGTGAGGGCGTCGGAGACGCCGCGGACCAGCTCGGCGTTGCCGACCCGGGCGAGCGGTCCCTCGCCGACGGGGCGTTCGGCGTGGTGGGCGTCGGAGACGAAGGGGGTCTCCCAGACCTGCACGGGGTGGACGCGACCGGGCTCGTCGCCCTCGGCGCGGAAGACGACCATGGTGCCGTCGTCGAAGAGCGAGTACCCGTGGGTCACCAGCGGTGTGGCGACCTCCTTGCGGATGAGGTTGTAGGGCAGCAGCAGGGTGTGCCCCTCGGCCCGGGCGTGGAAGAGGTACAGCACGTCCTCGCCGTTGGGCGAGCGCAGGGTGCCGGTGTATTCCAGGTCGGCGTCGTCGGCGACGGTGGTGGCCAGGACCCGGGCGGCGGAGCCGGGAGGGGCCGCGGCCAGGTAGTAGCCGCCGGGGAAGACGATGCCCTGGTCCTCGGGCAGGGCACGGCAGGCGAGGCCGATGCCGTCCAGGCGCACCACTTCCCTGGTGCGGGTGTTGAACACCAGGTGACGCGGGGTCTCCTCGTTGTAGGGCAGGACGCGCAGCAGGATGAGCGCGCCCACCCGGGCACGGGCGATGTCGGCGTCGGCGAGGGATTGCAGGGGCTCGTCGACGGGTTCGGAGAAGACCTCGCGTCCGGCGTCGGTGTTGTCCTCCACCCGGACGGTGAGCCGGCCGTCCAGGGTGCTCACGAACAGTTCGCCGTCGACGGCCACGTGCGGGTGTTCCCCGGTGACGTGGTCCTCGCGGGTGGTGGGGACCCACTCGAAGTCGTGCGCGGGCGGGAAGACGTGGTCGCGCTCGCCCTTGGCGTCCACGTAGTGCGGGGTGCCGTCGGGGTCCAGTCGCCAGCGCAGCACGCGGATGTCGGTGAGCCGCTCGCCGGTGCGGAAGACGGCGAGCAGCAGGTTCTCCACGTGCCGCAGTTGGAGGAGCTCGGCCTGCCGGTAGTAGCGGAACAGACTGTCGAAGTCCCGCAGGAAGACCGGATCGTCGAGCAGCCCGGGCAGGGCGTCGAGTGGTTCGGTGGTGAAGCGGGCACCCTCGGCCCCGGGGTGGTGGCGGTGCAGGCCGAAGACGTCCCCGACCCCCGTGGTCGGCTTGAGGCCGAACCGGACCCGGTAGCCGGCCAGCAGCAGACCGCCGACCTGCACGATGTCGCGTGGTACGCAGTTGTGCTCGGTGCGCAGCCGGTCGGAGACCACCGGGCGCAGCTCGGTGCTGCCGAAGGTCTCCGTCCTGCGGGTGTTCAGTCGCTGGGCACGGCGGGCCAGTTCGGCCGCGGCGCCGGTCATCCGGTCGCGGAGCACCTCGTAGGTGCCCGCGTCCATCTCGCTGCTCATCGCTCTCCTGCCGGGCGGGTGGGTGCGG
>NZ_VKHT01000221.1 GCF_014141535.1 Streptomyces alkaliphilus
GCCCCGCACGGGGCCACCCGGGGCGGGAGGCCCCGTGCGGGGCATCCGTGACTTCCATCATGCCGCCGCGGGGGACCCGGGCGCTCCCCGGAAGGCGTCCCCGGTCCGCGCCTCCCGAAGGGGGCCGGGCGGGGAGCGGTCGGCGGTGGAACCGTGGTCAGGCCGCCTCGGCGGGACGGGCCCCCTCGGGAACGATGCCCCGGGTGGACTCGATCACCGCGCGCAGCTTGCGGGCCAGCGCCTCGTAGAACAGGCTCAGCGGGAACTCGTCGGGGTGGACGTCGTCGACCAGTTTGCGCGGGGGCAGCGAGAGGTCCAGCGCCTCCGGTCCCTTCGCCCAGGTGGAGGCCGGGTGCGGGGACAGGTACGTCGAGACCAGTTCGTACGCCTTCAGCCAGTGGACGAGCTTGGGCCGGTCGATGCCCTCCCGGTAGAGCGTCTCGATCTCACCGCGCAGCCGGTCGGTGACCTCCGCCGCCCGGTCCCAGTCGATGGTGAGACGGTTGTCGGTCCATCGCAGGGCGTCGTGCCGGTGAAGGTAGGCGAAGAGCAACTGCCCACCGAGGCCGTCGTAGTTGCGGCTTCGCTCCCCGGTCACCGGGAAACGGAAGAGGCGCTCCAGCAGGACGGCACACCGCATGTCGCGGCCCTGGCGCATGCCCTCGGCGGCCAGCCGGCCCGCCTCGTGGAAGGCGGTGAGGTCGCAGCGCAACTCCTCCAGCCCGTACATCCAGAACGGCTGCCGTTGCTTGATCATGAAGGGGTCGAAGGGCAGGTCCCCGTGGCTGTGCGTACGGTCGTGGATCATGTCCCACAGTACGAAGGTCTCCAGGCACCGCTGCTGATCTGTGAGCAGCCCCCGGACATCCTCGGGAAGCTCCAGCCGGGTGACCTCGCAGGCGGCGGTGACCACGCGACGGAAACGGGCCGCCTCCCGGTCGCAGAAGATCCCGCCCCAGGTGTATCGGGCCGGCACCTCCCGAACCGCCACCGTCTCGGGGAAGAGCACCGCGGAGTGGGTGTCGTAGCCGGCGGTGAAGTCCTCGAACGCGATCCCCAGGAAGAGCGGATTGTCGTAGCGCGTGCGCTCCAGCTCCGCCAGCCACTCGGGCCACACCAGCCGGAGGACCACGGCCTCCAGGTTGCGGTCGGGGTTGCCGTTCTGGGTGTACATGGGGAACAGCGCCAGGTGCTGTCGGCCGTCCCGCCGCTCGCGGGCGGGCTCGAAGGCGGTGAGGGAGTCCAGGAAGTCCGGGACGCCGAAGTCCTCCCGGGCCCAGCGCCGCAGGTCCTCCACCAGGGCGCGGTGGTAGTTCGCGTCGTGCGGCATGAGCGGCGAGAGACGTCCGACCCCGTCCACGACCTCCTCCACCAGAGCGCGCAACCGCTCCCGGTTCGGGGTGTCGGCCCCCGCCGGGGGAATGGACCCGTCGGCGACCTGGGCCGCCCGGAGCTCCTCCACCGCGACCTTCAGATCCCGCCAGGCCGGGTGGTCCACGACCCGCCGACCGGCTTCCCCGGCCGCCGGGGGCCGCGGGGACGCCTCCACCGGGGACACGGAAACCGACTGACCCGCCATGGTCTCTCCCTCACCTTCTCCGGAGCACCGCGCTCGACGCGGAAGTTTTTCGCCTGGCAGCACCGTAACCGGCAAGTCCGAGCGCTCACAACCGCTGACGCCGTAAACCTTGCGGCGCAGAGGCATTTCTCACGTCAATCCTCCCGTGTATCGCGGCGACCGGGGAGAAGGACCGGATGAATTCCGGATGACCGTCGTGCGTGACGGGCCCCGGGGCGTCCGGGCGGGACTAGGGTGACGGCGCCGTCCGATCCGGGACGGCAACGCCCCCACCCCCGGGAGACGAAAAGCCATGCCCATGCTCACCATCGGACACCGGGGCCTGATGGGGGTCGAACCGGAGAACACCCTGCGGTCCTTCCGCCGCGCCCGAACCGAGGGCGTGTCGGTGATCGAACTGGACCTGCACCTGAGCCGGGACGGTCACCCGGTGGTGATGCACGACGCGACCGTGGACCGCACCACCGACGGGACCGGCCGCGTCGCGGACCTCGACCTGACCGAGTTGCGGGCCCTGGACGCCGGGGCCGGCGAACGGATCCCCCTGTTCACTGAGGTGGCCGAGGAGGTGGACCTGCCGATCCAGGCCGAGATCAAGGACCCCGCCGCCGCCCGGGTCCTGGCGGGGATCATCACCGAACGCTCCCTGCACGACCGGGTCCGGGTCATCTCCTTCCACGACGAGGCGCTGCGGACCATCCGTGCCCTGCTGCCCGACATCGCGATCGCCGCCGTGGCCGGCCGGTCCACCCCCCGTGCCCCGGAACGGGCCGTCGGCGTGGGGGCCGACATGGTCTCCTGCGAACTCCCGGAACTGACCGCGGAGGTCGTGGAGCGGTGCCGGCGGACCGGGATCGCCGTCATCGCCTGGACCGTGAACACCCCGGCCGACCTGGCCCGGGCGGTGGAGCTGGGATTGGACGGGGTGGTCACGGATGAACCCTCGATCGTCTCCGCCGCCCGCGCGCTACCCTCCGGTGGGAGGACTTCCGCCCCGGTCACCGCACCGGCCGCACCCCGTTGACCACAGTGGCCCGAACCCCCGGGGGACCGGTGCGTCCGAGGCCTCACTCCCCTGTGGGGAGGAGGTCCTTGATCAGGGTCTCGAATCGCAGATCCGGCCGTCGGGGCAGACCGAAGCGCGGATCACCGTAGGGGAAGGGTGTCGTCCGACCCGTGCGGCGGTACCCGCGCCGCTCGTACCAGGCGATGAGGTCGTGACGCAGCGAGATCACCGTCATCTCCATCCACCCGGCACCCCACTCCCGCGCCGCCATCCGTTCGGCCTCCGTGAGCAGTCTCCCGCCCAGGCCGGCCCCCTGGGCCCGGGGGCGGACGGCGAACATCCCGAAATAGGCGTGACAGGCGCTCTCCGTCCCACCACCGGCGGACCCGTCGTCCCCGCCGGTCCTCCGCGAGAGGTGGCAACAGGCGAGTGGCGGGGTTCCGTCCCCGTGCTCGGCGAGCAGGACCCGACCGTCGGTCGCGGTCACCAATCCCACCACCTCCCGGACGTCGGTGCGCTGCCCGTCCAGGAGGTCGGCCTCGGTGGTCCACCCCTCCCGGCTGGAGTCGCCCCGGTAGGCGGATTCGACCAGGGCCACCACGGCGTGGACGTCCTCCGGCCCGGCGCGACGGATACGGGGCTCGACCCTCCCGCCCCGGGGCTGCGTACCGGCCGGGTCGATGCCGGGGAACAACCCCCCGGCGGAGTGCTCGGCGGGTGCGGCGGTGTCGGTCATGGGCCGATCGTAGCCCCGGCCACGCCGTGCACCCGTGCGCTCCCCGCGCCCCCGCCGAAGGGGGCGTCCATCGGGGAGACATCCCGATGAGCGCCCGTTCCGGTTTCCCCCGCGCCGGGGGATCCGGGTGGGGCGGCGGACGGTCCCCGGGAGGTGGTCGTGCACGCACCGGCACCGGTCGGTTGGCTCATGGCCGTGGTCTGCGCGGGCACCGGTCTGTACTGCCTGCGCTCGGCCCACCGCTCCACGGGGGGATCACGGCAGAGCGCCGCGGTGGAGGGGGGGATGCTCCTCGGCATGACGGTGATGGCCGTCCCCTTCGGCACGACGCCCCTCCCCCCGGGACTCGTTCCCGAGGGTTTCGCGGAGGGCGGCCTCCGCGGAACCTGGCCCGTCGTGCTGCTCTTCCCCGCGCTGGCCCTGTGGCCGCTGCTGCGTCCGCGTCCCGGTACGGGGCACCGGGCCCACCATCTGCTGGAGGGGGCCACGATGGGGTGGATGGTTCACCTCTGGCTCCTCGGGGGCGGGCACGCGGCCCCGGCGGCGGGGCCCCCGGCGGTGGTCGGCACGCTGTCGGCCGCGTACTTCGCCGGTTACGCCCTGCGGACCGGCTTTCGGCTGGTGCCGTCCGGACCGGCCCCGGCCCCGGGCCCCGGCCGTCCGCCGGAGATGGCCGCCGCCTGTCGCATCGTGACCGCGGTGTCCATGGCGATCATGCTGGTGGGGATGTGAGGCACGGCACCGCGCGGTTCCCGGATCCGGGGGATCCGGCCCGTGTCCCCACCGGAACGCGCCCACTAGGCTGGGGACATGCTCATCGCCCTCATCCTGCTCGCGTTGGGCGGCCTCACGGCGTTGACCGCCCCCCGCGTGATGGCCCGTGTCTCATGGCCCGACCGGGAGCCGGTGATCGCGCTGTGGTTGTGGCAGTGCGTGGTCGTGGCGGTCCTGTTGTGCTGCGCTCTGGCCATGGCCATCAGCGGCGCCGCCGCCTGGCAGGTGGTCAGGGAGGGGTTGTTCGCCCCCGCTCCCGCCGGGGTCCTGGACGCCTACGCCCTGCCCCCGGAGGGAGCGTGGATCGCGGCGCCCCTGGCCCTGGCGCTGGCCGCCGGTGGTCTGTGGACCGCGGTGATGCTGGTGCGCGAGGTACGGCTGGCACGGGCGGTGCGCCGCAGGCGACGCGCGGAGCTCCTCGCCCGTCGTCCGTTGTTGCCCGGCGAGGAGGAGGACGGCGGCCGCCTGGTGATCGTGGAGGATCCGCGCCCCGACGCCTGGCTGCTGCCCGGTTCCGACGGCCGGCTGGTGATCACCACGGCGGCCCTGGCCCGCCTCGGCGGTCGGCGACTGGACGCCGTGATCGCCCACGAACAGGGCCACGCCAGGGCCCGACACGACTGGCTGCTCCACTGCGCGGGCGCGCTGGCCCGGGGCTTTCCCGGCGTTCCGGTCTTCGCCGCCTTCCGTTCCCAGGTGCACCGTCTGGTGGAACTGGCCGCGGACGACGCCGCCTCCCGTCGCTTCGGACGGCTGACCACCGCGCTGGCCCTGGTGGACCTCAACGGGGAACGGGGCGGGTTCGGCCCCTGCGCCGGCGCCGACCCCCGGCGGCGGCAGTTGCCGCAGCGGGTGGACCGACTGTTGGCGCCGGGACGGCGCTTCACCCCCTCGCGCCGACTGCGGATGACGGCCGCGGCGGCGCTGGTGCCCGTCGTGCCGCTGTTGGTGGCCTTCGGGCCGGGGCTGTCCTCCCTGCGCTGACCCGCTCCGGGGCGGGTCCTCCCCGCCCACGGGAGCCGACTCAGGGCAGCCGCCAGTCCACCGGCTCCGCGCCCTGTTCGACGAGGAAGGCGTTGGCCCTGCTGAAGGGACGGGAACCGAAGAAACCGCGATCGGCCGACATGGGGGAGGGGTGCGCGGACTCCACCGCGGGGATCGGCCCCAGGAGGGGACGCAGATTCCGGGCGTCCCGGCCCCACAGGATCGCCACCAGTGGTCCCCCGCGGGCCGCGAGGGCGCGGATGGCCTGTTCGGTGACCTCCTCCCATCCCTTCCCCCGATGGGCGCCGGGGCGGCCCGGCGCGGTGGTCAGGGCACGGTTGAGGAGCAGCACCCCCTGCGCCGTCCATGGCGTCAGGTCTCCGTTGGAGGGCCGGGGCACTCCAACGTCCTCCCCCAGCTCGCGGAAGATGTTCTCCAGGCTGCCCGGCAACCTGCGCACCGTGGGCGACACCGCGAAACTCAGTCCGATGGGCATGCCCGGCGTCGGGTAGGGATCCTGACCCACGATCAACACCCGTACGTCGTCGAACGGTTGTTGGAACGCCCGCAGGACGTTCTCGCCCGCCGGCAGATAGGTGCGTCCCGCCGCGATCTCGGCACGGAGGAAATCCCCCATCGCCGCGATGCGGCCCGCCACGGGTTCCAGGGCCTTCGCCCACCCCGGTTCGACAAGTTCGTTCAACGGTCGCGCTGCCACAGCACGGCACTCTACTGCCGTTCGGGGGAGGTGTTTTCCGCCTTCCCGGCCCGCTCCCGCCACTTCCCTCCGTCCGGGTTCGGCTCCCGGTCCCGTCGGGCGGGGCGCCCGCTGCCGGGACGGGCCGGACCCGGCGGTCGAGGAGGGCGGGAAGGCGGGGAGGGCCGCGAGGTTCCGGGTCCACCGTGTCGAGTGCTTCCGTCCCGGCGATTCCGACGAGTCCGACGGGTTCGCGACGTGGCGGGGTGCCGTGGTGGGCGCCGCCACGGGACGGACCCCGGCCGACACGGCACTAGGCTGCGCCCGAGCCGGTTCACCGGGTTCACCGTGACGCACCACCCCGCGGCGTGCCCGTCGACCCCTCTCC
>NZ_VKHT01000222.1 GCF_014141535.1 Streptomyces alkaliphilus
GGCACCCGTGCCCACCACCCTCGCATGCCTGTTAGCCATCACTCTCGGTTACATCCTGCTGTGTGTGGTCGCCCCGTTCCGCACCTGCCGGCTGTGCAACGGACTGGGCTTCGCCCTGCGCACCGACCGACGCGGACGCCCCACACGCGGCCGGCCCTGCCGCCGCTGCCACGGCAACGGCCGACACCTGCGCACCGGCCGCCGCGCCTACGAACTCGCCGCCCGCATCCACCACCACGCCACCCCCCACCTCAGGAAGGGCCCGCGATGACCGACCACCGCATCACCCTCATGGCCGCAGGCGAACTCCGCGACGCCCTCACCGCCCACCGCAACGGCGACACCGCCGCCGCCGTCGCCGCCCTCATGAGCATCGACCCCCAGTCGTGGGCGGCCATCGAACACCGCCTGGCGGCGCTGGGCGGCACCCTCGCCGAACTCCTGCCCGACACCCACTGACCGCACCAACACGAGGGCGGCCCGCGTCTCGCCAAAGCCCCGGGCCGCCCTCATCTCCACATCCCTGAAACAGAACAGGAGAACCCCCAGCATGACCCATGACCCCCGTTCCGCGCTGCTGTCCGTGGCGCTGGAGTGCGCGGCGCTCGGGCTGCCGGTGCTGCCCCTGCGTCGGGGCAAGGTGCCGTTCGGCAACTGCCCGGCGTGCGCGGGCAACGCGTGCGGTGGGCGGCCGAACATGAAGGTTCCGGGCCCCTGCCGCTGCCCCCATCCCTGCCACGCGTGGGCCGCCGCGACCACGGATTCGGCCGTGCTTTCCTCCCCGGCCTGGGTCGATGCCTGGGCCCGGGCGGTGGCCGTGGCCTACCACCCCGGCGGCGCCGGGTTGACCGTGGTGGACCTGGACGACGCGGACGCCCTCGCCTGGGCCCGAGCCACCCTGCCCGCCACCCGGATCGTGCCGACCACGCGCGGGGAGCACTGGATCTACCGGGGCGCCATGGCCTCCCGCAACGCGGTGCGGCCCGGCGTGGACATCAAGTCGACCATGGTCTACGCCCGCTGGCTGGGGCCCGGCACCGGCACCATCACCGAGCTGCCCAATGCCGTGCGCGCCCTGGTGGTGCGCAAGCCGGCCCCGGCCCGGCCCGGGGCGCCCGTGCTCGCCGTGCCCGCACCGGCCGGGGGTGGGGTGTGCTGCCATCGCACACCGACCTATCTGGAGCGGGGCATCGCCATGGCCGAGCAGCGCATCACCGAGGCCCGCAGCGCGATCCACACCACCGTCTACCGGACCTTCCTGGCCGTGCTGTCCACCCACGGCCGGTGCGGCTGCCTCACCGAGGACCACATCTCGCGGCTGTTCACCGCCGCCCGGGCCAAGGGTGAGAGCCCGCGGCACTGCACCGAGGCGTGGACCAACGCCCGCACCACGTTGGGACTGTGACCATGACCGAGGAGGAGAAGACCCCGGCCCGCGAGATCATCACCGACTACGCGCAGGCCAACTTCCGGTACTTCCGCACCGCCGACGGCACTGTCTACGCCCAGCGCAACGGCCACCCCGTCGCCCGCCCGATCCGCTCCCAGGGCACCACCGGCAGCCACCGACAGGAACTCATGGTCGGACTGTTCCGCGACGGCATCGGGGTGTTCAACGGCACCGCCATGAAGGAGGCGTTGGATTTGATCGAAGCCCTCGCGCTGACCGAGGAGGTCCAGCCGGTCCACATCCGCGTCGCCCCCGGCCACGACGGGGCCACCTGGCTGGACCTGGGACGGGCCGACGGGCTGTCGGTGCGCATCCACCCCACCGGCTGGGACATCGCCACCCCCGACCCCCGGGAGGTGTGCTGGCGACGCACCCAACTCACCGGGGAACTGCCCATCCCGACCAAGGACACCGACGGCAAGGGCATCGACGCGCTTTTGCGGCTGTGCAACTTCGCCACCGCCGAGACCGAGTGCCTGGCTTTGGCCTGGCTCATCGGCTGCCTCGGTCCCTCGGTCCCGGTCCCCGCCCCGTTCCTCACCGGGCCGCAGGGAGCGGGAAAGTCCACCGGCGGGCGGATGCTCGTGCGGGTTATCGAGGGCATGACCGGGGACCTGCGCCGAGCCCCGAAGGACGAGGAGAACCTGATTGCGGCGGTGGCAGCCGGATGGGTCACCGCCCTGGACAACCTCTCCCACATGACCCCGGACCTGTCGGATGCGCTGTGCTGCATCGTCACCGGCGCCGAGAACGTCAAACGCGCCCTGTTCACCGACGGGGACGTCTTCCGCGCCCGCTACCGCCGCCCGCTGCTGCTGACCGGCATCGACGTCGGCGTCATCCGTCCCGACCTCGCCGAACGGCTCCTCCCGTTGCGCCTGGAACGACCCCGGATCCGGCGCACCGAAGCGGAACTGTGGACCGAATACGCAGAGGTCCTGCCCGTCATCCTCGGCTCCCTGCTCGACCTCACGGTGAGGGTCCGCGCGGCCGAGGCCGAGACCCCCACCGATCTGCGGATGGCGGACTTCGCGCACCTGTGCGCGCAGATCGACGCCGCCACCGGCCTCGGGGCACTGGCCGCCTACCGGGCCAGCCTGGACGACCTCAACGACGACGTGATCGAAGGTGACCTGCTCGCCCAGACCGTTCTTCGGCACGCGGCGGACATCGCGCCGAGCACCGCGCAGCGCATGACCTCCACGGAGTGGCTGCACTGCCTCACTCGCCTGTACAGCGGTGAGGACTTCCGTCCCCTGCCCAAGGGCTGGCCCACCACCGGCAAAGTCCTCTCCGACCGCCTCAAACGCCTTCAGCCCACCCTTGCCGCCCGAGGCATCCTCATCGACTGGGGGCGGACCAAGACGGCTCGCTATATCGAGATCACGCGGCCGTCCGCCGTGCCGCCCTCACCGGAGCAGGAGGCGGCCTTCTGACCGCGCGACACCACTACCGCCCCAAGCAAGAGGAGCACTCGTCGACGCGTGCTCCTCTTGCTGTTCGGCGGCAGAGCCGCCCTGTGATGGACGCGCCGCGAAGCGGCTCCTTCTTCATGCCTGAGCGCGCACCTGCCGCTACGGACACTCCTCTTTTTCCCAAGTAGGGGAACCCTGCGTCACCTGCGTCACGCAAGCCGAGGCACCGCCGGGTGACCTGTGCAGACGGACGTGACGCAGACGGCTGCCCCCTGCGTCACGCCGCATCACCCGCGTCACCGGTGACGGACAACCCGAGTCACCGGTGACGCACCCTCCCGCATCCTGCGTCACCCCGAACGCACAGGTCGGACCGTGCGGGCGACGCGGACGACGCGGTGACGCAGAAACCCCCACCTCGGACAGACGCGAGTCCTGACAAGCACTCAAGATCCCTCCCAAGGAGTCACCCCGGATGAGTGTCACGCTCGCCGCTTCCACTGAGCGGCTCTTGTATCGACCGGAAGAAGCAGCGGCCGCACTCGGCATCAGCCGGTCGCTGATCTACGAGGAGATCCGCCTCGGACGGCTCAAGACAGTCCGCATCGGTCGTCGCCGACTCGTCCCACCCGAGTACGTCACGCAGTACATCGAACTCCTCAAGCGTGAGGCGGGAGCCGCCGCCTGACCCGCCTGAACGACTCGTATCCCTACGCACTTCGGCAGGGCCGCGCATCCCGGAGCGCGGCCCTGCCGTTTGGAGAGCACACCACATGAGCGAGACGCCGAAGCGTGCCCGCCGAGCGGGCCACGGTGAGGACACCATCTATTGGGACGCCTCGAAGAACCGCTACGTCGGCGCGGTGTCCCTGGGGTACGCCCCGAACGGCAAACGCCGACGACCGAAGGTCTACGGCAAGACCAAGACCGAGGTTCGCCAGAAGATCCGCGACTTGAAGAAAGAAGTGCAGTCCGGCGTCAAGGCCCCGGCCAACTACACCGTGAGCGACGCGGTGAACGACTGGCTCGAACGCGGCCTCAAGGGACGCGACGCGAAGGGCACCGTCGGCAAGAACCGCTCGATGGCGAACAAGCACCTCATTCCCTTCATCGGCAAGGCGAAGTTGAGGGATCTCAGCGCGGACGACGTGGACGACTGGCTCGATGACAGGGCCGCGTTCCTCGCGACGCGTAGCCTTCGCGATCTACTCGCCATCCTTCGCCGTTCCATCGAGCACGCTCAACGCAGGGACAAGGCTGCACGGAACGTCGCTCTCCTGGTCACCGCGCCGGAAGGACGACCAGGACGACCGAGCAAGGCTCTGACCCTGAAGCAGGCAGAGGCGGTGCTTACCGCCGCTCGCCCCTCACGGCTGTACGCCTACCTTGTGCTCTCGCTGCTCAGTGGTGTGCGCACGGAAGAGGCGCGTCCCCTCACCTGGGATCACGTCTTCTTGGAAGCGGAGAACGGCGTGCCGCCCCACATCGCCGTATGGCGCTCGGTGCGGAAGCACGGCGAGACCAAGACGAGGAGGAGCCGCCGGACCATCGCTCTGCCACAACAGGTGGTCGACGTGCTCGAGGAGCACAAGCGGTGGCAGATGCAGGAGAGGGCATCCCGAGGAATGGAGTGGAGCCCCACCGGTCGCGTCTTCACCACCCGGAGCGGTGAGCCGCTCGACGCGGCGAACGTTCGGCGTGACTTCAAGGCCATTGTGAAGAAGGCGGGACTCGCACCGGAATGGACGCCCCGTGAGCTGCGGCACAGCTTTGTCTCGCTGCTCTCGGACCACGGCATCCCGCTGGAGCGCATCGCGCAGCTCGTCGGGCACTCCAGTCAGGCGACCACGGAAGCCGTGTACCGGAAGCAGCTCAGGCCGGTCATCACGCAGGGAGCGGAAGCCATGGACGTGATCTTCGCTTTGCGGCGAGAAGCGATCGACCACGAAGCGTGATCTGAATCCTTTGGCCCCCTGTTTGGCTCCCAAGCGTGTCAGAGGCCCAATCGCAATCAAGCGGATTGGGCCTCTGACCTGTGTCGGGGTGGCGGGATTTGAACCCACGACCTCTTCGTCCCGAACGAAGCGCGCTGCCAAGCTGCGCCACACCCCGAAGCAACGAGGAACACTCTAGCCGACCGGCGCGTGGAGACGAAATCGGCTTTCGGCCCAGGGCTCGGGGGGGATCCCGGGCCCGGGGTCGGGCGGTCCGCCCGCCCGGCCCGGGACCCGGGATCAGGCGGTCTCGCGGCGCTCGACCAGGGTCAGGAGGGTCGCCTCCGGGGGGCAGGCGAACCGCACCGGGGTGTACCGGTTGGTGCCGCAGCCGGCGGAGACGTGCAGGTAGGAGCGGTTCCCACCGTGCTCGTGGGCGCTGAGTCCCTTGACCCGATCGGTGTCCAGGTCGCAGTTGGTGACCAGCGCGCCCCGGAAGGGGACGCACAGCTGACCGCCGTGGGTGTGGCCGGCGAGGATCAGCGGATAGCCGTCGGCGGTGAAGGCGTCGAGCACCCGCAGGTAGGGGGCGTGGACGACGGCGAGCGAGAGATCGGCGTCCCGCTCGGGCCCGCCGGCGACCTTGCGGTACCGGTCGCGCTTGATGTGCGGGTCGTCCAGGCCGGTGAGGGCGATCTCGCCGAGGGGGAGCTTGATCCGCGCCCGGGCGTTGGTGAGGTTGGCCCAGCCGGTGTCGTCGAACGCCTCCTGGATCTCCCACCACGGATTGCGCGGCACGCCGGAGGGGGCGGGGTTGCCGTTGAGGCCGTGCCGGCCGCTGACCTTCTCCAGGAGGTAGCGGGCGGGGTTGCGCAGGCGGGGGGCGTAATAGTCGTTGGAGCCGAAGACGTAGGCGCCGGGGAATTCCATCAGCGGATCCAGGGCGTCCAGCAGTTCGGGGACGGCGTCGGGGTCGGAGAGGTTGTCGCCGGTGTTGATCACCAGGTCGGGACGCAGGCCGGCGAGGGACTGGAGCCAGTGGCGCTTCTTGTTCTGGCCGCAGACCATGTGGATGTCGGAGACGTGCAGGACCCGCAGCGCGGGCATGCCCGGCGGGAGGACCGGGACGGTGGCCCGTCGCAGTCGGAAGGAGCGGGCCTCGAAGCCCGCCGCGTAGCCGAGGCCGGCGAGGGCCGCCGCACCGATACCGAGGGGAATGCCGTAACGCGCGCGCATGCCCCCATCGTCGCAGAACGGCGAGGGGGGGCGTGACCGTCTCCCGTCCCGGGGCTCCATCGGCGGGTGTCCGGCGTCCGGGCCGGGGCGGGGTCACCCGGACCGGGGGCCGCCTGCGGGCC
>NZ_VKHT01000223.1 GCF_014141535.1 Streptomyces alkaliphilus
CCCCGGTGGCCCGCCCGACCCGCGACTGCGCCTGCTCGGCATCCGTGAGACCGCCCTGTCCGTCCCCGAGGTGTTGGCGGCCATCGGTGACCACGAGGCCGGCGGGACCGCGTTGTTCGTCGGTACCGTCCGCAACCACGACGGCCCGGCCGACCGCGCGGCCGTCACCTCACTGGAGTATTCGGCCCATCCGAGCGCGGTGGTCGAACTGCGGCGGGTCGCCGAACGGGTGGCGGCGGACTTCCCGGTGCGTGCCCTGGCCGCCGTCCACCGGGTCGGAGGGCTCGCCGTCGGGGACCTCGCGGTGATCGTCGCGGTCGCCTGCCCGCACCGCGCGGAGGCCTTCGACGCCTGTCGGCGCCTGATCGACGACCTCAAGGCGACCGTCCCGATCTGGAAGCGGCAGACCTTCGCCGACGGCACCTCCGAATGGGTCGGGGCCTGCGGCTGACCCCGGACCGGCCGGGGGCGCGCGACACCTCCGCGCCCCCGGCGGATGCCCACCTCCCGGTCGTCCGGGAACCCCTCCGCTTGCGTGACCCGTTCACCCATCGGAGCGTTGGGGTCACCGGGCAGGTTCTTCCCCCGACGACCGCGCGCTCCGGTTCGCGGTCCGGAGTCGAGACGGGAGGTGGCGTCGTGGCGGCACTGGTGTGGTTGCTCATCCCCCTGGTGGGCGTGCTGATCGCGGGCGTGTGGAGCATCGTGGCGAGTCGTCGGATGACCGGGGCCCGCGGGGCCGATGACACCGCGGGCGTCCGACGCCACCAGGCGTTCCGCGAGGCGATGGAACGCCCGGTGCGCGGGGCCGACGGACTCGGATGAAGTCCCGCCGCGGGCCGACGGGCGGCCCCCGGGTGCCGTACTGTCTGCTCATGCCACGCCGTACCGCATCCCTGCTGACCTCCGGTCTGCTCCTGATCGGTCTGCTGTTCGCGGCAGTCCTGGTCAGGGTGCCCTACGCGGAGATGTCGCCGGGACCCACGGTCAACACACTGGGTGAGCACAACGGCAGCCCGGTGTTGAACATCTCCGGCGAGGAGACGTACGAGACCAGCGGCAACCTCAACATGACGACGGTCCGCGTGACCGGCGTGAACTTCCGCATGAGCCTCTTCGAGGCGGTGCGCGGCTGGCTCGCCGGCGGCAGCGCGGTGGTGCCCTACGAGACGCTCTATCCCGAGCGGCGCACCGCCGACGAGGTGGAGCAGATCAACGCGGAGGAGTTCAGCCGTTCGCAGGAGACGGCCAAGGTCTCGGCCCTGCGCGAACTGGGTTACGAGGTCGGCACCCGGACCATCGTCTCCTCGGTCGTGAAGGACGGCCCCGCCGAGGGCGTGCTCCGGGCGGGGGACGTGATCGTGGCGGTGGACGGCGAGAAGATCGGCGAGCCCTCGGACGTGGCGGAGCGGGTCACGGCCCGCGAGCCGGGCGATCCCGTCGTCTTCACCGTGGACCGGGTGCCCGGCACGCGGGACGCGGACGACGGAGACGACGGAGGGGACGGGGGTCCCGGGGAGACCGACGGCGGGGCCGAACCGCCGGCCGGTGGCAGCGGCGACACCGCCGAGGCGGAGCGGCTGGACCTCACGGTGAACTCCACCGCAGCCGAGGACGACGGCCGGCCCATCGTCGGCATCTCCGCCGGTGTCGGCTACGACCTGCCCTTCGACATCGACATCGAACTGGCCGATGTGGGCGGTCCCAGCGCCGGCCTGATGTTCGCGCTCGGGCTGGTGGACAAGCTCACCGAGGAGGACCTCACCGGCGGGGAGTTCGTGGCGGGCACCGGCACCATCACCGCCGAGGGTCGGGTCGGCCCCATCGGCGGGGTGGCCATGAAGACCATCGCCGCCCGGGAGCAGGGCGCCTCCTGGTTCCTCACCCCCGCCGCGAACTGTGCCGCCGCCGCGGCCGACCCCCCGCCGGGCCTCGCCCTCGTCGAGGTGGAGAACCTGGAGGGCGCCCTGGCCGCGCTGGAGGGGATCCGCTCCGGGGTCGACCCGGAGAGCCTCCCGCTCTGCTCACGGGCCGACTGAACCCGCCGGCCGGGGCCGGCGGGTCGGGGCGCGCTTCCTCAGCCCTCGAAGGTCGCGGCCAGGGCCTCGGTGAGCCCGGGCACCAGATCCGGGCCGGTCACCACCTCGGTCTCCGCGTCCCGTGAGCGCAGCCGCAGCGCGGACTCCCGCTCCCCGCCGCGCAGCACCCCCACGGTCATCCGCACCTCCTGCCGCTGCGGGTGCTCGGCCACCCAGCGGGCCAGGGCGTCGATGTTCTCCTCCCGACGCAACTCGTCGGGGATCTCGGACTCGACGGACGGCGGCAGCATCAGCCGCTCGACGCACAGCGCGCAGCCGGCCACGGCGTCCGGCCAGGCGATGCCGGCGAGGAACTCGTCCAGCGGTGCGTCCGGGGGCAGCTCGTCCTGTTCGATCGGGGTCAGGGAGGGGCCGCCGACCGGGGGAGCGGCGTGCCCGGATCCGTCGGGGCCGTCCTTCTCCAGACCCAGCCGCTCGGCCAGCTCGGGTTCCTCGGTCCGCAACCGCTCGGTGTCCACCAACGCGAACAGACGGGCCGGACCGTCCCAGCCCAGCCCGGAGGCGTAGGCGTCGATCTCCAGAAGTGCCCTGGTCAGGGGCCGGGCGGCGAGGGGGGTGCCGGAGTCGCCGGCGGTCGCGGGTGCGTCGGATGCGTCGGGTGAGGTGTTGTCCATCCCCATATCGTGCCGCCCCGTACCCCGGAAACGGGAACCGGGTAAAGCTTGAGTAAGTTACTCAAGTGGGGTCCCCTAGGCTGGGCCCGCCGTTATCCGCTCCGAATCTTTGAGGTGCGCACCTTGGCTTTCCAGATGCCGGACCGGGGCTCGGGTCGCCCCAACGGTCCCAGAGGACCCAGAGGACCCAGGGGAGGAGGTCCGGGTGGGCCCGGTGTGCCGGGCTTCTCCCTGGGGCGTCCGTCCGGGGGTGCCAAAACCCTGCTGATCACCGCCGCCATCCTGGCCGGTCTGGTGATTTTGTTCGCGATGTTCGCAGGATTCTGGACGGACTGGAAGTGGTACCAGTCCGTCGACTTCACCACGGTGTTCACCACCCAGTTGGTGACCCGCATCGTGATGTTCGCGGTCTTCGGGCTGATCATGGCCCTGGCCGTGGGCCTCAACATCTGGCTCGCGCACCGGCTGCGGCCGCCGCTGAGCGCGATGTCGATGGAGCAGCAGAACCTCGACCGCTACCGGATGAGCATCGCCCCCTACAAGAAGTGGGTGCTGATCGGCGTCGCCCTGCTGATCGGTCTCATCGCGGGCGGATCGGCGTCCGGGCAGTGGCGCACCTGGTTGCAGTGGGTCAACGGAACCCCGTTCGGCGTGACCGACGCGCAGTTCGGGATGGACATCTCCTTCTTCGCCTTCGACTACCCCTTCTATCGTTTCCTGATCGGCTTCGGCTTCGCCGTGGTGGTGCTCTCGCTGCTGGCGGCGGGGGCCACCCACTACCTGTACGGCGGGCTGCGGGTCACCACCCCCGGTAACCGGATCACCCCCGCGGCCACCGGTCACCTCTCCGTCCTGCTGGGTCTGTTCGTGGCCCTCAAGGCGGTGGCCTACTGGTTCGACCGCTACGGCCTGGCTCTCAAGAGCAGTGACTTCCGGGACGCCGACGGCTGGACCGGTCTGCGGTACGTGGACGCCAACGCCTACCTGCCGGCGCGGACCATCCTGACCATCATCGCGATCATCTGCGCGGTGCTGTTCTTCGCCACCCTGTGGCGTCGTACCTGGCAGCTCCCGGTCATCGGCCTGGGTCTGCTGGTGCTCTCCGCGGTGCTGATCGGCAGTGTCTACCCGGCGCTGGTGCAGCAGTTCCAGGTCCGCCCGAACGAGCAGGCCATGGAGACGCCGTACATCCAGAAGCACCTGGAGGCGACGAAGGAGGCCTACGGCATCGACCGGGCCGAGAAGCAGGCCTTCGGTCGTCAGGAGGCCGGCCTGGTCACCGACGAGAACCGCGAGGAGCTGCGGGACTCGGTGCGGACCACCGCCAGCATCCGCCTGGTCGACCCGAACGTCATCTCCCCGGCCTTCCAGCAGCTCCAGCAGATCCGCGGTTACTACTCCTTCGCGGACACCCTGGACGTCGACCGCTACCCGGTCGCCAACGGTGACCAGGACACCGTGATCGGTGTCCGGGAGATCAACATCGACGGCCTGCCGGACCGCAACTGGATCAACGACCACTTCCGCTACACCCACGGCTTCGGCGTGGTGGCCGCGCGGGGCGACGACATCCTGGGCAACGGCACCCCCGACTTCATCGAGAAGGAGCTGCCGCCGGAGGGCGAGCTCGGTGAGTACGAGCCGCGCATCTACTTCGGCGAGGCGACCACCCAGTGGTCGATCGTGGGCGGTCCGCAGCCCGAGCTGGACTACATCCGCGGTGACTCCGGCGAGGACGAGACCGCGGCCCCCGACGTGACCGAGGAGGGCGAGCTCGAGGAGGGTACCGAGGAGGGCCTCGACGAGGGCGCCGAGGAGGGCACCGACACCGACGCGGGTGAGGGCGAGGCCGAGGCCCCGGCCGAGGACATGCCCGAGCCGGGCCAGGAGGTCGACTACAGCTACACCGGCCAGGGCGGCGTCGAGCTGAGCAACTACTTCACCCGGGCCGCCTACGCCCTGACCATGGGCGAGCCGCAGATCCTGTACTCCGGTGCCATCGGCGAGGGATCGCGGATCATGTACCGGCGCACCCCGACGGAGCGCGTGGAGGCGGTCGCCCCGTGGCTGACCATCGACGCCGACCCGTACCCGGCGGTCGTCGACGGTCGGGTGCAGTGGATCGTGGACGGCTACACCACGAGCAACGGCTACCCGTACTCCTCGCGCACCGTGCTGGACCAGGCCACCGCCACCGCGCTCACCGACGCGCAGCGGCAGGTGCTCGCCCAGCAGAACCAGATCAACTACATGCGCAACTCCGTGAAGGCCACGGTCGACGCCTACACCGGCGAGGTCGTGCTCTACGAGTGGGAGGAGAACGAGCCGGTCCTGCAGACCTGGATGAAGGCCTTCCCCGACACGGTCACCCCGCGCGAGGACATCAGCGAGGAACTGCTGGCCCACCTGCGGTACCCGCAGGACCTGTTCAACGTGCAGCGGGACCTGCTCCAGCGGTACCACGTGGACTCGGCGAGCCTGTTCTACGCCGGTGGTGAGCGCTGGGAGGTGCCGGACGACCCGACCCAGCCGGGCAACTCGGTCCCCGCGTACTACCTCAGCATGCGGATGCCGGACCAGGACGCCCGTACCTTCTCGCTGACCACCACGTTCAACCCGAGGGACCGCGAAACGCTGGCCGCCTACATGGCGGTGGTGGCGGACGCGCGCAGCGACGACTACGGAACCATGCGGATCCTGACGCTGCCGAACAACACCACCACCCCGGGTCCGCAACAGGTGCAGAGCCGGTGGAACGCCGAACCCGACATCGCCGAGTCGATCAACCTGCTGCAACGCGGTGACTCCGAGGTGGAGTACGGCAACCTGCTGACCGTGCCACTGGGCGACGACCTGCTCTACGTGGAGCCGGTCTACGTCCTCGGCGCGGGCGCCAACTACCCGCGCATGCAGCGGGTGCTGGCCTCCTACGGCGACGAGTTGGCCTTCGAGGCCTCCCTGGACGCGGCGCTGGACACCCTGTTCGGCGTCACGGAGACGGGCGAGGAGCCGGAGGAGACCCCGCCCGTCGGGGAGGGCGAGGAGCCGGAGGAGACCCCGGAGGCCACGGCCGACCTCGCCGGCTGGATCGGTGAGGCGCTGGAGGCGCAGGAGGAGGCCGACGCCGCCCTGGCCGAGGGTGACTGGGCCGCCTACGGCGAGGCGCAGGCCAAGCTCGCCGACGCGCTGCAGCGCATCGCCGAGGCCGAGGAGGCCGCGCGCACCGAGGAAACCGGTGACGGTGACGCCGACGACGAGGCGGAGGAGAGCGAGGAGTGATCCCGGCCGGTCCGGCTCCCGTTCCGACGGGGCCGGACCGGTTCTCTCCCCTTCGACGGATCGACGGATCGACGGCCGGCCGCTCCCGCGCACCGCGGGGGCGGCCGGCCGTCCGTCGTCCCGGTGCGGGTCCGGGTGGGGTGGTGGCGCGGAGTGGGGG
>NZ_VKHT01000224.1 GCF_014141535.1 Streptomyces alkaliphilus
GTCTCGCCCCGCGCGGCGGCCACCCGCCGCGCGTGCCGGGCCTCCTCCAGCGCGCCGGCGAGCCCGTCGGCGGAGGCCACGGGGTCCGAGACCCCCACGCTAAGCCGTCCCCCGGGCCCCAACCCGGCGGTCAGCGCCGGGCGGACCGCGTCCAGCAGCGCACCGGGGGTCAGGGGGACGGACCCGACCCCCGCCGGTGTGGTGGGGAGCGGGGCGAGGAGGGCGACCGCCTCGTCGTCCACCTCGGTCACCACCGCTCCGGCCGGCCCGTCGGGGGACCCGTCCACGGGGCCGGGGGCGCCGGGCATCCCGGGCGCCGCGCCCGCCCGCTCCCGGGCGCCCGCCACCAGATCGGTCAACAGCAACCGCGCCGCGCGGGCGTCGGCCCGGGGCGGAACCCCGGCGTCGCCACCACCGTCCCCCGGGCGTTCCAGCACCGCGACCACCACCTGTCGACCCGCGCCCGGACGCCCGCGCGCGGCGTCGGGAATGGGCACCAGCAGGTCGAGCCGGGCGGCGACGACGGCGGAGGGCGCGCCCGACCGCGCCAGTTCGACCACCTCCCGGGCCAACCGGCGCCAGGCCGCGCCGGCCGCGTCCGCGCGCCGGCGCTCATCGGCCACCAGTCCGGCGGTCGCCGCCAGCAGCTCCACCCGGCGGCGCGGCCAGCGATCGGGATCGCCCACGACGGCCAGCAGCTCCCCGGCGGGTCCGGCGGCGTCGAGCGGGGGAGGGGTACCGTCCGGGCCCGGGGGCGCCACCGGGAAGAGCGCGTGGGGCGTGCCGGCCACGACCACCCGGGCCGGTCCCGGAGCGCCCCCGGCCCCGGCCCGGGCGCACAGCAGCGGCGTGCCCGCGTCCGGCACCGGCGGTTCGCCGGTGGTGTCCACCAGCACCCGTCCGGAGGGTGAGACCAGGAGGGCCCGCAGCCCCGGCTCGACCCCACCGACGGGGGACCCGGCCCCGCGCCACCGCTCCAGGGCGGTCGCCATCTCCCCGGCCGGACTCCCGGACAACCTCCGGGAGACGTGCTCGGTGATGGTGGTGAACCCCACGGAGGTGTCAACGGCCAGCAGCGGCAGCCCGTGTCGGGCGCACGCCTCCACCACGTCCCGGGGGACCGAACCCAGCTCGGCCTCACCGGCCGCCAGGGCGGCCACCCCGGCCCCCACCAGGATCCGCACGAAGGGCTCGGCGTCACCGGACCCCCGCCACCACGCCAGGCCGGTCAGCACCAACTCGCCGCCGACCAGGTAGCGCCCGGGGTCGCGCAGGTCGGTGGTCATCGTGCCGCGCACGGGGCGGTCGGCGGGGAGCGGATCGCCCAGCGGACGCAGTCCCAGCTCCGGGACGTCGAGGAGATCGCGCAGTCGCATGCCGGCCCGATTCCGTTGGGGAGGGACCGGCTGCCGGAGCTCGGCCCATCGGCCCGCCGATCCACCGGCCCTCGGGGGTTCTTTGTACGAATCTACAAGAGGTGGTCCCGGACGTTACACCGACTTGGGCGCTTCGGTGACTGCCCGGGACACCCCGGGGCGGGATGTACTGGAGTACCCGGCCCCGGGAGGGGCGCGCGGACCGGTGGCGCACCCCCGCCCGGGCCCGGGCGCCCACGGACCACCGCGCGCGAGCCGGCCCGACCGCGGGAGCGGCGGGGGTTCGGCGGGCGGCCCTCGGGGCGTCGCCGGGGCTCCGGCGACGGTTCGCGAGAGGATCCGACGGGCCGGGCCCCGGTCCGGACCCGAAGCCCGCGGAGGCCGGCGGTGCCCCGGGGCCGACGAGGGACAACGAACGCAGGACGAGGGAGAGCGTGGCCATGGACTTCCTGCGCCCCGGCGACTGGCGGGAGGCGCTGGCCCTGAGGGCCGAGCGTCCCGGCGCCCTGCCGATCGCGGGCGGCACCGACGTGATGGTGGAGATCAACCACGGGGGACGCCGTCCGGAGGCGCTGCTCGACCTGTCCGCCCTCGCCGAACTGCACGCCCTGGAACACGAGCCGGCCGGGGAGGACCCGGCCGCCCCCGCCGGCCGGGTGCGGCTGGGGGCCGCCGTTCCCTACAGCCGGGTGGTCACCGAACTGGGCGCCGAACTGCCCGGCCTGGCCCTGGCCGCCCGCACCGTCGGGTCCCCACAGATCCGCAACCGCGGCAGTGTCGGCGGGAACCTCGGCGCCGCCTCCCCCGCCGGGGACTGCCACCCCGCCCTGTTGGCCTCCGGCGCCGAGATCGAGGCCGTCTCGGTGCGCGGCACCCGGCACATCCCCGTCGACGACTTCTACCTCGGCGTCAAGCGCAACGCCCTCGCCCCCGACGAGCTGATCCGCTCCGTGCGTGTACCCCGGGCCACCGGTCCGCAGCAGTTCTCCAAGGTCGGCCCGCGCAACGCCATGGTCATCGCCGTCTGCGCGGTGGCCGTGGCCCTGCATCCGGGACGGGGCCGGGTGGGCGTCGGCATCGGCTCCGCCGCCCCCACCCCCGTGCGGGCCCGGGAGGCGGAGGAGTACATCGCGGGTGTCCTCGCCGACGGCGATCTGTGGGAGCGACGTGATCCGATTCCCCCCGCCGCCGCCCGCCGCTTCGCCGAACTGGTGGCCGCCGCCTGTTCGCCCATCGACGACGTGCGCGGCACCGCCGCCTACCGCCGGCACGCGGTGGCGGTGATGGCCCGCCGCACCCTGGGATGGTGCTGGGAGGCCCACCGCGCCGGCGCGTCCGACCCCCGACCGGAAGGAGGCGCGCCGTGCGCCTGAGCTGTACCGTCAACGGCCGTCGACGGGTGGCGGACGACGTGTGGGAGGGCGAGAGCCTGCTGTACGTCCTGCGCGAGCGGCTGGGTCTCCCCGGCTCGAAGAACGCCTGCGAGCAGGGGGAGTGCGGGTCCTGCACCGTGCGGTTGGACGGTGTGCCGGTGTGCGCCTGCCTGGTCGCGGCCGGACAGGCCGAGGGACGGGAGGTGACCACGGTCGAGGGCCTTCCCGCCCTGGCCGCCGCCCGCGCCGCCGGTGCCGACCCGCGCCCGGGCGCCGGGGAGGCCGCGGAGCCGATGGAGCACGCGGAGTCGATGGAGCACGCGGGACCGACGGACGGGGCCGGGGCGCGGCGGGAGGGTGACCCGCCCCTGGCACCGGTCCAGCGGGCCTTCATCGAGGCCGGCGCCGTCCAGTGCGGCTTCTGCACCCCCGGCCTGCTGGTCGCCGCCGACGAACTCATCGAGCGCAACCCCGGGCCCACCGACGCCGACATCCGGGAGGCCCTCGCCGGCAACCTGTGTCGCTGCACCGGGTACGAGAAGATCCTGGACGCCGTGCGGCTGGCCGCCGGCCGCGCGGCCGCCGGGCAGGAGTGATCGACGTGCCCGACGCCCGCGAACTCCCCGACGCCCCGGCCGGACCCGTGATCCCGGCCGACCACACCCGACGCGTCCCCGTCGACGGCGGTGTCGGTGCCTCCACCCGGCGCCCCGACGGCGTCCCCAAGGTCACCGGCGACTTCGCCTACGCCTCCGACCTGTGGCACGAGTCCATGCTCTGGGGACACACCCTGCGCAGCCCGCACGCCCACGCCGCGATCCGCGCCGTCGACGTCTCGGCCGCCCTCGCCGTGCCCGGCGTGCACGCCGTCCTCACCCATGACGACCTCCCCGCCGAGGAGAAGCACCACGGCCTGGAGATCCGCGACACCCCCGTGCTCGCCCGCGACCGGGTGCGTTACCACGGGGAACCGGTCGCTCTGGTGGCCGCCGACCACCCCGAGATCGCCCGTCGCGCCGCCGACCTCGTCCGCGTGGACTACGAGGAACTGCCGGTGGTGGTCGACGAGGCCGGCGCCACCGCCCCCGACGCGCCGGTGCTCCACCCGGGCCGCACCGACCGCCACGCCGCGCACGTCCCGCACCCCAACATCGTGCACCGCCAACCCGTCGTGCGCGGCGACGTGGCCGCCGCCCGCGCCCGCGCCGCCGTGATCGTCACCGGCGAGTACGAGGTGGGGATGCAGGACCAGGCGTTTCTGGGGCCGGAGTCCGGGATGGCCGTGCCCGACGGCGAGGGCGGCGTGGACCTGTACGTCGCCACCCAGTGGCTGCACGCGGACCTGTGGCAGATCGCCCCGGTCCTCGGACTGCCCGAGGACCGGATCCGGATGACGCTCTCCGGCGTCGGCGGTGCCTTCGGCGGGCGTGAGGACCTGTCGATGCAGATCCACGCCTGCCTGCTGGCGCTGCGCACCGGCCGGCCGGTGAAGATGGTGTACGACCGCACCGAGTCCTTCTTCGGACACGTCCACCGCCACCCGGCCCGCCTGCGCTACGAACACGGGGCCGACCGCGACGGCCGTCTCACCCACCTGACCGCCCGCATCGTCCTGGACGGCGGCGCCTACGCCTCCTCCTCCCCGGCCGTGGTGGGCAACGCCGCGTCGCTGGGCGCCGGCCCCTACGAGGTGCCGAATGTCGACATCGAGGCCCTGGCCCTGTACACCAACAACCCGCCGTGCGGGGCGATGCGCGGCTTCGGCGCGGTCCAGGCGTGCTTCGCCTACGAGAGCCAGATGGACAAGCTGGCCGCCGCCCTCGGGATGGACCCCGTCGAACTGCGCCGGCGCAACGCCATGTCCAAGGGCTCGCTCATGCCCACCGAACAGGTGGTGGACTCCGCCGCGCCGGTGGCCGAACTGCTGGAACGCGTCCGGCGTCGGCCCCTGCCGCCCGAGCGCCCGTGGGAGAGCGGCGGCCCGCGGGGCGCGGCCGGCCCCGACCCGAGGGAACTGCCCGGCGGCCTGTCGAACACCACCCGGGGCGAGGACGTGGTGCGCGGCGTCGGCTACGCGGTCGGCATCAAGAACGTGGGCTTCTCCGAGGGCTTCGACGACTATTCCACCGCCCGGGTGGGGCTGCGGGTGGTCGGCGGCGAGCCGGTGGTGAGCGTGCACACCGCCATGGCCGAGGTGGGCCAGGGCGGTGTGACCGTGCACGGCCAGATCGCCCGCACCGAACTGGGGGTCGAGCGGGTCGTCATCCGCCCCGCCGACACCCGGGTGGGCTCGGCGGGATCCACCTCCGCCTCCCGCCAGACCTACGTCACCGGTGGCGCGGTCCGCAACGCCTGCGTGCTGGTGCGCGGGAGGCTGATCGAGCTGGCCCGGCGGCGCTTCGGCGGGAACGGCGACCCCGTCTGGTCCGATCCGGACCTGCGGCCGTTCGACGGGGCCATCGTGACCGCGACCGGCGAGCGTCTGGTGGGGATCGCCGAGGTCCTGGGCGGGGAGACGATCGAGATCGAGCGGCGGTGGCGGCACCGTCCCACCGAGCCCTTCGACATCCGCACCGGCCGGGGCAACGGCCACGTGCAGTACTCCTTCGCCGCCCATCGGGCGGTGGTGGAGGTGGACACCGGGCTGGGGCTGGTCAAGGTGGTGGAACTGGCCTGCGCCCAGGACGTGGGCCGGGCCCTCAACCCGTTGTCGGTGGTGGGGCAGATCCAGGGCGGCACGGTGCAGGGCCTCGGGCTGGCGGTGATGGAGGAGATCCTCGTCGGCGCGGACGCCCGGGTGCGCAACGCCTCCTTCACCGACTACCTGATTCCCACCGTCCTGGACACCCCGACCATCCCGGTGGAGTTGCTGGAACTGGCCGACGAGCACGCCCCCTACGGCCTGCGCGGCGTCGGTGAGGCTCCCACCCTCTCCTCCACTCCGGCGGTGGTGGCCGCCATCCGGCAGGCCACCGGCCGGGCCCTGCACCGCGTCCCGGTCCGCCCCGAGCACCTGGTGGACCTCGCCGTGCCCGACACCGGCCTTCCGACGCCGGATTGACGATGGGCTGACGGGCGGCTGACGGGAACACGGTAGCCGGTGCGACACGGGAGCGGGGAAGAAGAGCGAGGGAGGCACGCATGCTGGACATCGCGACCGAACTGGCCCGCTGGTGCGCGGAGGGTCGCTCCTTCGCCGTGGCCACCGTCGCCGCGGTGGACGGCAGCGCGCCCCGTGGCCCCGGCGCGGCGCTGGCCGTGGACGCCGACGGCGCCGTGCTCGGCGGCGTCTCCGGCGGCTGCGTGGAGGGCGAGGCGTACCGGCTGTGCCGGGAGGTCCTGGAGACCGGGCGGCCCGCCCGGGAGCGGTTCACCCCC
>NZ_VKHT01000225.1 GCF_014141535.1 Streptomyces alkaliphilus
CACCGATATCTACACTTGACGCATCGTCGGCAGCGTCAGCTGTGTATAAGAGACAGGCGGTTTTCGACCATGATCATGCCCTCGCCGCTGTCCGGAGGGTGGTGAGGGGCGCGGCCGAACCCGGAGAGTTGGTCGCATGGGCGCAGGCGGTCCACTTCGAGGAGGCCGTGGACATCAAGGAAGGACAGGAGGATCTGCTGAGGCGGTTCCTCGTGGAGGTGTCGACGCCGGAGTTGTTCGGCGCGGTCACCATCGACACCTGCCACGGGTGGGTGAACGTCCTGTCGGGAGCGCCGATCGAGGAGACGGGGTGAGGGCATCGGGGCGGCTCTGGTCTCGGCGGCGGAGCGGGCCGCCGCCGAGCGTGGAATCCACCTCCTGCACGCCGGTGTCTTCGCGCCCGATGAAGAAGCGGTGCGTTTCCACTCATCGGCCGGGTTCGGACCTCGCGGCATCCTGTTGAGCAAGGATTCGGGGGCCCACCGGTCGATCGACCCGGCCGAAGCCGGAGGGGGACCGGCGCCCGCGTGAGGTCCGTTCACGCCCGAGCTCCTTCCGGGTACGCGTCCCCACCGTTGAGGTCGACGCGGGGCGCACGTCCGGGACCCGACCGGCGGGCACAAGGACACGACCCGGATCGGCCGCAGACCCACCCCGGCAAACCTTGTCGCCGCGCGACGGCGTTCCGCGAGGGCACTGCGGGGACCTCGCTCACCGACCGGCTGTGCTCCGCCGGTCAGTCGCCCGCGGCGGACTTCCCATCGGCACTGAGAATCCCCAGGATGTCGACCAACGCGGACATCTGTTCCGCGGTGAGTGGACTGAACAGCTCTTCCGCCGCCAGTTCGTAGCCGGCTGTCCAATCCTGAGCCAGCGCGGCTCCCTGCGGGGTCACCCGGAGGAACACGGACCGGCGGTCGTCCTCACCGGCCCGACGTTCGAGCATTCCGTCGCGGACGAGCGCGTCAACGAGCGACGAAGCCGTCCCCTGAGCGATGCCGACCGCGAGAGCGAGCTCGGTGACCCGAACGGGTTGGGACCGTGCCACCTCGACGACGATGCGCGACCGCGGTGTCGACACACCGTGCTCACCCAGGCGTTCGTTGAAGTGACGGACGAGGATCTTCGCCGCACGGCTGAACTCGTCGGCCACCCGCGCCGCGGTCACGCGTTCCCTCGCGCCGGACATCGCCACCTCCTACTTGACGCACCATTCTACGACAGGTTTATATAGGCATAGATACATCGACGCCGAACTATTGGATGGCGATGCATTCGGCGCGCGAGCAAGCCTCTCGCCTTGCGGGACTCGAACCAGGGGCGCACGAGACGTGCGCACACAAGGAGTGGAAGCATGAAGATCTTCGTCACGGGGGGCAGCGGTTTCGTCGGCAGCGCTCTCATCCATCGCCTCGTCGCCGAAGGACATGAGGTCCTGGCACTCGCCAGGTCGGACTCGAGCGGCCGGCGCGTGCGTGGGGCCGGGGCCGACCCGGTCCCCGGCGATCTCGCCGACCTCCGCGAGGCCGATCCCCGTACACGGCCGTGGCTCGCCCGGCTGCGGGAGGTCGACGCGGTCGTGCACGTCGCGGCCCACATGAAGTTCTGGGGGCCCGACTCCCTCTTCGAACAGGCCAATCACGTGCCGACGGTGGCCCTGCACGCGGCGAGCGTGGCCGCGGGAGTGCGGCGGTTCGTGCTCGTCAGTGCCGCGTCCGTCTCCACGGGCAGTCAGCGCCTTCCTGTCGTGGACGAGCTGACGCCGGAGGGCAAGGCGAACATCGCCTACAGCCGGGTCAAACTGGACACCGAACGCGCCCTGCTGAAGGCCCGTGGCGGAAAGACCGAACTGGTGGTACTCCGGCCACCGTTCATCTGGGGTCGCGGCATGGCGACCCTCGACGAGCTGACCGAGGTCGCCGAGGCCGGACGGTTCTCCTGGATCGACAACGGCAAGCACACCGTCGACTTCGTACACGTCGAAAACCTGGTCGGCTCAATCCTCCTCGCGCTCACACGGGGCCGTCACGGAGGCGTCTACTACATCACCGACGGCACCCCGATGCCCATCCGGAACTTCCTCACCCCCTTGCTCGCCACGCGTGGTGTGGACCTGTCCAGGAGCCGCAGCGTGCCCATGGCGATCGCGGCACCCATGGCGGCCATGATGGATCGCACGGCACGCCTGCTTCGCCGCAAGACGGCGCCCCCGCTGACGAACTGGCTCGTGAGCTGGACCGGCCGTGACCGTGCCTACGACATCACCGCCGCGAGGACCGAACTGGGTTACTCACCTGACGTGACGCTGGAGAAGGGCTTGGCGGAGATGAAGTCCTAGCGCGCCGGAAACCGCGAGCCACCGGTGCTCCGCGGAGGGGGACCACCTTGTCCCGGACATCGGGGCGGCGGTGCGGCGAGAAGTTGCCGACCACGATGTGGAGCTTCTGCCCCGACCACCCGGCGCGCGGCGACTTGAGGAGGTCGAGGAACTCACCGTGGCGTTTGCGGCGCCGGATGCGGGGGTGGACCCTGCCGGTGGCCGGGGCGAGTGCGGCGAGCACGGGCATCACGCCGTGTCGGCGGTTGCAGGTGGCCCGTAATCGGCGGGGTGACCCGGCGGGTCGCCCGGGCCCTGCCCTTGCGGGGCATCGGGTCCAGCGGTCCGAACCCGTCGACGCGGATCACCCGGCCGTCGTCGGGCGGGTGGACGTGGAGGTCCGGGAGCCGGTGCATCGTGGTCATGAAGTCCGGGTCGGTCGGACGAACACCTCCGGGTACGCGTCCCCGCCGTTGACACCGACTCGGCGGTCCCGCCCCGGGGCGCCTCCGGGCCTGGG
The DNA here is from genome assembly GCF_014141535.1 of Streptomyces alkaliphilus. Taxonomy (GTDB): domain Bacteria; phylum Actinomycetota; class Actinomycetes; order Streptomycetales; family Streptomycetaceae; genus Streptomyces; species Streptomyces alkaliphilus. The sequence continues at coordinate 2,838 of NZ_VKHT01000225.1, forward strand.
TGTGTTTTTCCGACAACTCCGATTTTATTGGGACGAGTTGGGGGACACCGCATGGTTAGGGTGGCCCGATGGCATCGGTCAAGCGGATCCAGATCACCTTTGACTGCACGGACCCCCTGGGCGTGGCCCGTTTCTGGTGCGAGGCATTGGGATATGTCCTCTCGCCGCCCCCCAAGGGGTTCGCCGGCTGGGACGACTTCGCCGAGTCGCTGCCGGCCGGGGAACGAAGTCCGTGGGCGGCGTGCGTGGATCCCTCCGGGGCGGGCCCGCATCTGTACTTCCAGCGCGTCCCCGAGGGCAAGGTCGCGAAGAACCGGGTGCACGTCGACGTGCGCGCCGGCATCGGGCTCGTGGGGGAGGAGCGCCTGGCCGTGCTCCGGGCCGAACGCGACCGCCTCGTCGCCCTCGGCGCGGTGTGCGTGCGGGTGATGCTCGCCGACGAGGAGAACGAGTCCTGCATCGTGATGCAGGACATCGAGGGCAACGAGTTCTGCCTCGACTGAGCGCTCATCGGCGCGGTCCGGGGGAGAGCCGTTCCACCCGGGCTGCACCGGCATCGCCCACCGGCCCCGGTGCCGGTGCCGTTGCCGGCGCCGGGTGATCACCCCGGCCGGGCCCGTGGAACGCAGCCGAACGGGACCGCCCGTCAGCCGGCGAGGGCGCGGAGGCGGTTCACGGCGTCGCGCAGGACCTCGACGCGCTTGCAGAAGGCGAAGCGGACCTGGGAGCGACCGGCGTCGGGGGTGTCGTAGTGGAAGACGGCGTTGGGCACCGCGACCACCCCGCACCGCTCCGGCAGGGCCCGGCAGAACGCCACGCCGTCCTTCTCGCCCAGCGGCGCCACATCGGTGGTGATGAAGTACGTGCCCTGCGGCCGGTACACCTCGAAGCCGGCCTCCGTCAGGCCGTCGGCGAGCAGGTCCCGCTTGGCGCGCAGGTCCTCGCGGAAGTCGGTGAAGTAGGCGTCGGGCAGGGCCAGGGCCTCGGCGACCGCGTACTGGAACGGTCCGGCGCTCACATAGGTGAGGTACTGCTTCGCCGTCCGCACCGCCGACACCAGTGGGGCCGACCCGGTCACCCAGCCGACCTTCCAACCGGTGAAGGAGAAGGTCTTGCCGGCGGAGGAGATGGAGACGGTGCGCTCGCGCATCCCCGGCAGGGAGATCAGCGGCACGTGCTCGCCGTCGAAGACGAGGTGTTCGTAGACCTCGTCGGTGACCACCAGCAGGTTGTGCTCCACGGCCAACCCGGCGATCTCGCCCAGTTCCGCGCGGGTGAGGACGGTGCCGGTGGGGTTGTGCGGGGAGTTCAGCAGCAGCAACCGGGTGCGGGGGGAGATGGCGTCCCGCAACTCGTCGAGGTCGGGCCGGAAGTGCGGGGCGCGCAGCGTCAGCGGCACGCGGCGGGCGCCGGCCATGTCGATGCAGGCGGCGTAGGAGTCGTAGAAGGGTTCGAGGGCGATGACCTCGTCCCCCGGTTCCAGCAGGGCGAGCAAGGAGGCTGCGATGGCCTCGGTGGCGCCGGCGGTGACCAGGACCTCGGTGTCGGGGTCGAAGGTCAGGCCGTGAAAGCGTCGCTGGTGGTCGGAGATCGCGGCGCGCAGTTCGGGGACGCCGGGGCCGGGTGGGTACTGATTGCCGCGTCCCTCGCGCAGTGCCCGCACGGCGGCCTCGCGGACCTCCTCGGGGCCGTCGGTGTCGGGGAAGCCCTGGCCGAGGTTGATCGCGCCGGTGCGCACCGCCAGCGCCGACATCTCGGCGAAGATCGTCGTGCCGTGTCCGTCCAGGCGGCGGTTCAGCAGCGGCCTGTCGATCATCTCTCCACCGTCCTCGCCGTCGTGCGGTGATCCGTGTCGGGTCCCGTTTCCGGGCGCCCCGGGGATCCTTCCCGGGCCCCGGGAGCCATCCTGTCGGAGATCCGTCGCGCGGTCACGCCGCCGATCCGACCGGCCGCCGGCCGGGTCAGCGGTCGAAGTCCAGCTCCACCTCGGGGGTCAGCGGGCGGGACTGGCAGGCCAGCACGAACCCGGCGTCCAACTCCTCGGACTCCAGCGCGTAGTTGCGGTCCATCCGGACCTCGCCGCGCACCAACAGTGCCCGGCAGGTGCCGCACACCCCGCCCTTGCAGGCGTACGGGGCGTCGGGTCGGCCGCGCAACACCGCGTCCAGCAGCGTCTCGCCCTCCCCGACCGGTCCGCCGCCGGAGCGGCCGTCCAGCGTCGCGGTGAGCATCGCGCCCCGGGCCGGACCGGCGGCGTCCCCGCCGGGGGCGGCGGCCCGCACGGGGCCGGTGGGCACGTCGCGGGCGTCGTCCGGGTGGTACAGCTCGGTGTGCACGCGTTCGCGCGGCACCTCCAGGTCGCCCAGCGCGGTGCGGGCGCCGTCGATCAGGCCGGGCGGCCCGCACAGGTACCAGGCGTCCACGTCGGCGACCGGCAGCAGCGCCGGGAGCAGGGTCCGCAGCCGGTCGGCGTCAAGCCGCCCGGAGGCGGGGCCGGCGTGCAGGTCCTCGCGGGTGAGGCTGTGCACCAGCTGGAAGCGGTCGGGATACCGGTCCTTCAGCTCGGCGACCTCCTCGACGAACATGCCGTCGGCGGCGGTCCGCTCGCTGCGCAGCAGCGTGAACCGGGCCTCCGGCTCGACGGCCGGCAGAGTGGCCGCCATGGACAGCACCGGTGTGATGCCGCTGCCGCCGGTGATCGCCGCGACCCGGCCCGGCTTGGGCACCAGGGTGAACCGGCCGGCCGGTGGCATGACGGAGAGGGTGTCGCCGACGGCCAGGCGCTCCACGGCGTGCGCGGAGAACACGCCACCGGGCAGCCGGCGGATGCCGATGGTCAGGTCGGCGGGGCCTTCGGGGTCCGTGGCCGGGGTGCAGATGGAGTAGTTGCGGCGCAGCTCCGTGCCGTCCTCGACCGGGTGGCGCAGGGTCAGGTGCTGGCCGGGCAGGAAGCGGAACGCGGCGCGCAGGTCGTCGGGGACCGCGAGGGTGACGGCCACCGCGTCCGGACCCTGCCGCTCGACCGCCTCAACCCGCAGCTCGTGGAACATGGATCAGCTCCTTGACGTGGTCGAACGGCTCGCGGCAGGACTCGCAGCGGCGCAGTGAGGTGCAGGGGGTGGCGGAGAAGCGGCTCATCAGGGTGGTGGCGGTGGAACCGCAGCGCGGGCAGCGGATGGCCAGCTCGATGGGCACCGGTCCGTCGGCGGCCCCGCCGGTCGGCCCGCCGGGGCGGGGCGGGGCCAGGCCGGCGTCGGCCAGGGCGCGGCGCCCGGCGGGGGTGATGT
>NZ_VKHT01000226.1 GCF_014141535.1 Streptomyces alkaliphilus
GATGTACCTGACGGCGGAGGTCAACGCCTCGGTCTCCGAGCGGCCCCGAATGCTGGGCCTGCTCGTCGGCGAGCGGACCATGTACCTGGGCGTACCGCTGCTCACGAACCTGCGGGAGCCGGAACTGCGGGCCGTGCTCTGCCACGAACTGGGCCACTACGCGGGGCGGCACACCCGGTTCGGCGCCCTCACCCACCGGGGCGCGGCGTCGCTGGACTCCACGCTCTTCCGCCTCCGGATGACCGCCCGGTCGGAGAACGGCACACCGGGGTACGCCCGGCTGTTCCGGGCGGTCATCGAACTCTACGCCCGGGTGTACCTCCGGGTCTCCCTGTCGGTGCGCCGTCGCCAGGAGTTTGAGGCGGACGCGGGGGCCGTCGCCGAGGTCGGGGCGGAGGCCACCGCCGAGGCGCTGCGCGAGGTACACGCCCTCGGGTTCGCCTGGGCCGGGTTCCGGGACCGATTCCTGTTACCGATCCAAGGGCTGGGTTTCGTTCCGGACGACGTCTTCGCGGCGTTCACCGACATGGTGCGGGACCCCGCCGTCCGGGAGCGGATGGCGGAGCTGCGGGCCCGCCCGGTCGAGGCGAGCCGGTCCCCGCTGGACTCCCACCCGCCGCTCTCCCGACGGCTGGAGCTGATCGGGGCACCGCCGCCGGGCGACCACCGCGCGACCGACGGGGAGCCCCCGCCGCCGATCGCCCGGGAACCACGGCTGCGGGTGCAGGAGAGGATGCTCGACGCGGCCCGGGACCCGGTGACCCCCCTGCCCCGCGCACAGTGGACGGACCTGGCGGCGGAGGCGTTCGCGATCGAACTCGCCGCCCTGCTGCTGGACGCGGCACACGCCCTCGCCCCGGACGGGGACCGGGGCCTCGACACCGTCTTCGACCTGCTGGAACGCGGTGAGGGGGAGAGGCTGGCACGCGGGCTCACGACCGCGCCCGGGCCGCACGACCAGCTCGCAGAGGCCCTGTACGCCCTGGTCGGTCAGGCGTTGGTCGGCCGGAACCTGGCGCGCTGGGCTCCCGGTTGGACCGAGGGCTACCGGCTGGAGTACCGGCGGGGGACCGGCGGGGACCCCGAGGTCCTCGCAGCCCTGGTGGCCGCCGTCGCCCGGGACGCGGGGGCCGTGGACGGTCTGCGCCGTGAACTGGTCCGGCTGGGCGCGGACCCCGGGGCGCCGGTCCCGCTGGCCCTGCGCACCGTGGCGGCCCCGGCGGGGCGGACCCGGGTCCGTCGGACCGGTGGACGGATGCCGGAGCACCTGGCGCGGGAACTCCGGCGGCAGAGGACCGTGCGGGGCTTCACCCTCGGTGTCCTGGCGGTCGTGGGGGTGATCTGGGTGGTGTCCCTGGTGGGAAGCGACCCGTCCCGGCCGTATTCGCCGCCGGTCACGAACCTCCCCACCGGCCCGACGGGTGTGCCGGATGCCTCCGGCTTCCCGGGACTGCCGGAGCCGCCGACGATCCCGCACCCCCGTGATGTGCCGGGACTGCCGGGGAGCGGCTTCACGTACTCACCACCCATCGTGACGATCCCGCCGTACGAGTCGTGGGGGATCCTGGCCCCCATCCCCCACACCGTGCGGCCCGGGGACACCCTGAGCGGCATCGCCTGCCGGTACGACACCACCGTCGAACACCTCCAGCGGATGAACGACATGGGCTCCCGGACCGAGATCGCGGTGGGGGAGGAACTGCGGGTCCCCAACGGTCCCCTGGAGTCCGGGGCGGCGTGCGGCTGATCGGACGTCACCCCTCCGGTTGGTCGGGCCGATCCTCCGACCACCCCCGACCACGGGCCCCGCGCCGACGCCGCCGACCCCGCTCCGGGGGCTCCTCGGTCCGCCACCAGGCGAACCGATCGGCACGCCGCCACGAGTGGGCGGGCTCGTCCGCCGGGGTCTCCCCGCCGTGCGGGCGGTGCGTGTCGGCGTGCTCGCGGAAGCCGAACCGGGAGCCGGACCCGGCGGACCACGCGAAGGGGTCGGACGCCCCCGGGCGCGGTGGGGACGGGCCGTCGGACGCCGGTGTCCCGGAGCGGGACGGCCCGGCGCCCGCCGGGCCGGTTCCGGCCGTCGCCGCGCGGCGACGGTCGTACGCCGCGCGTCGACCGGGGTCCATCAGCGTCTCCCGGCCCCGTTGGAGTTCCCGGAAGGCGGCCGGGTCGCCACCGTGATCCGGGTGTTCGGCGAGAGCCCGGCGACGGAACGCCCGGGCGATGCCGTCCGCGTCGGTGTCCGCCGGTACGCCGAGCAGCGCGTAGAGGTCCGGTTCCCCGGCCCTCCCCGGCGACGGACTCATCGCCGGGCCACCTCGGCCCGGCGGCAGACCCACTGCCACGACGCGCGGTGCGGGACGGTCCCGAGCCGTGCCCGGACACGAACGTCACCCAGCGCCTGCCGGACAGGTGGCACCACACGTCCAGGGCGTCCTCGGTGCCGGAGTGGTGGAGGTCGCTCCGGTCGAGTACGTCGCCGTTGACGAACGGCCACTGAGCCCGCGCCTGCGCCTCGGCCGGCAGGTTGCCGAGGAATCCGCGCATGCGTCCCGACAGCGGCAGGTCGGCGGAAGTCTCCGCCGGTGGCGCGTCGCCCGGCAACGCCGGCCGCCCGACCCGGCGTTGCCGGGGCCGCGTGACGACGACGGCGTGTCTCATGGAGGCGGGGACGAAGGACAGGACGGTGAGCGCCTGCGCGGGCCCACCGCGGTCGTTGACGGTCGGCGTGCACAATGCCGGCCCGCGCTCGCCGAGCACCACCGCGTGCGGGCGTCGCACATGCACGGAGGGGCAGTCCGCCCATCACTCGACGGTCGGCCCGACCCGGGCGGCGATGCGCTCGCGTCCCGCCGGGCCGGGCGCTCACCCACCGGATGGGGGGTCGGGCCGGATCCCATCCGTTCGGGTGCGCCCGCTCGCCGGGCGGGGGCGGTTGGAGCCCGTCCGCTCTCCCGAGGAGATGACCTTTTCCCGGGGATTCGCGGGATATTCAACCTTTCATCGTTTTCGCGCTGTTCGTCGGGTGGCTTTCCCGGAGGTACGGAGGAAGATTGGTGGGGTGCGCCTCGCTCGTCGCCCGTCGTTCTCCTCCGCGGAGCCGCGGGCCCCGGTTCCGCGGTACCTCCGGCTGCTGCCGCCGGGGTTGATCGCGCTGGGCGTGGTGATCAACTTCCTCACGCCACCGGAGGCCACCTTCACGCCGCTCTTCGTCGCCGCGCCGCTGGTGGCGGCGGCGTTGTTGTCCTTCCGGGAGACCGTTCTCACGGGATTGTCCTCCTCCATCGCGGTGATCCTGCTGACCCTCTTCGTGGTGCACGCGGCGGTGGTCTCCGACGAGATGATCCGGGTCCTGACGGTCCTCACCGTCTCGGCGTTCTCCCTGCTGGTGAGCCGGCTCAATCGGCAGCTCGCGTCCGTGCGCGGGGTGGCGGCGGAGGTGCAGCGCGCCGTGCTGCCCACCCCCCCGGAACGGGTGGGGCCCCTGGAGGTGGCCGCCCGCTACCAGGCGGCCCGGGAGGACACCCTGGTCGGCGGCGACATGTACGCGACGGTGGACACCCCGTACGGGACGCGGCTGCTGGTGGGGGATGTGCGGGGCAAGGGGCTCGGCGCGACGGAGGCCGTGACGGTGATCCTGGGGGCCTTCCGCGAGGTCGCGGACACCGAACCGGACCTGGCGCGGGTGGGAGCCCGGTTGGAGAACGCCTGGCAGCGCGAGGGCGGGCGGCGGGCCGGCCTGGACGGGATGGAGGGGTTCACCACGGCCGTGGTGGTGGAGGTGCCGGCCGGGGACCCCGGGGTGCTGCGACTCCTGGACCTCGGTCACCCGCCGCCGGTGCTCCTGGAGCCGGACGGGAAGGCGCGGTACCTGGAGGTGCGCGACCCGGGGCTTCCGTTGGGGCTGGCCGGATTGGCCGGAACGGCGGACGGGGGACATGTGGAGGAGTACGCGTTCCCGCCGGGGGCGAGTCTGCTGCTGTACACCGACGGCGTGAGCGAGGCGCGGGACGAGCGGGGCACGTTCTACGACCCCGTGGCGGCGCTGGCGGGGCGGCGGTTCACCCGGCCCCGCCGGGTGCTGGACGTGCTCTTCTCCGACATCGCCGCGCACACCGGTGGGGTGGCCCAGGACGACATCGCGGTGTTGGTGGTGCGCCGTCCGGTGCCGGGCGAGGACCTCCCGGGCAGGGAGGGCGGTCGATCGGGTCGGCGGTCCGGGAGGACCGGTCGCGGCGCGGTCCGGGGCGGGCCCGGGAGTGTCGTCACCGAAGGTGAACGGCCTGCTGCGAACGATAACAACTGACGAACAGTCAGTTTTTCGGGGTGCCCGGGCCGCGGTGATCTTTTGTCCCCTTTGAGCTCCGCGGAGATGAAACGTCCACCTGAAGAGAGCCTTAAATAACTTGCTGTGACTTGGAATTCGGCGCGGCTCTCTATTAACGTTCGATAACGCGGCACGGTCCGGTACCGCCATCGCAAGGGATGGCACCGTGCTGCGCGTCGAATCCATGGGGGCGGGTCACCGCGCCCCGGAACCGGGGAACCACTTCCCGGGGTGAATCGGGCGACCGACCTCCCGTCGGACGCCCGTAGGAGACCTTCCCGCTCCGAACCCGTCAGCTAACCCGGTAGGCGAAAGAGGGAGAGGAGCGCCTTCGTGGCGTCGCAGCAGCCCGTTTCGGCGGAGGGCGCGTACGGCCGGTCGACCGGCTCGTACCCCACCGTCGACACCGCCCACCACGTCGGTGGGCACCACCCCGCGGCGGCGGACCACTTCGGTCACGCCGGCTGGTTCGGCCACTCGGCCGGCGGGGAGGGCGGTACCGCCTCCTCCGCTTCTCCCGGCCCTACCCCCGGAGACGTGTTCGGAAACTCCTTCGACGAGTCCTTCGGTCACGCGGGGGACCGGTCGACCGCCACCCGGGCGGCGGAGGACTTCGCACCCGCTTTCGGCGACTACCCCGCACCCGCCGGGCACGAAACCCCCGACTCCGCTCCGTTCGGCGCCCCGACCGACGGCGGCCCCGCCGCGGAGTCGCCCCGGGACACCGAGGCCGTGTGGTACGGACCCGAGGCCCCCGCCGGTGAGTGGAACCCCGGTGCCGACCCGGCGGCCCCCGTGCGCGGACGCCACCGCGTCGCCCGCCGGCGCGGCGGCACCGTGGCCCGCAGCCGCGCCGTCCTCGGAGTCGGCGTCATCGCCGCCGTGGGCGCCGGCGGCATGGCCTCCGCCCAGGAGGGCGTCGAGGGCTCCGGCGCCGATCGGGTCCGAGCGATCCCGGACCGGATCCCCGGCCTGAGCGCCCTCCTCTCCACCGATGACCAGGACGCCGGCACGACGCGGGCCGCGACGCCGGTGATCACCGCCGCCCCGCTGACCTCCGCGGGCGTCGCGGTCGCCTCCGCCGACTCCGGGACGGGCGGGTCGACCGACCCGGGGGAGGCGCTGCGCTCCCGCATCCTCCAGCAGGCGGACACCCAGGAGGCGATCGTCGAGGCCGAGCGCCACGCGGAACTCCGGACGCAGGCCGTCGCCGCCGCCGCCGAGGAGGCCGCCGAACTCGCCGAGCGCGAGCGTCTCGAGGCCGAGGAGCGCGAGCGCGCCGAGGAGGAGCGCAAGCGCAAGGAAGAGGAGGAGCGCAAGCGCAAGGAGGAGGAGGAACGCCTCCGGCAGCTGCGCGAGAGCTACGTCGCCCCCCTCACCTCGTACTCCTTCTCCTCCGGTTACGGCGTCGCGGGAGCCATGTGGGCCAGCGGCTACCACACCGGCACCGACCTGGTCGCCCCCGCCGGCACCCCGATCAAGAACATCCACACCGGTGTGGTCAAGGAGGCCGCCTGGGCGGGCTCCTACGGCTACCGCGTGGTGGTCGAACTGGCCGACGGCACCGAGGTCTCCTACAGCCACCTCTCCTCCATGGCCGTGGTCGCGGGCCAGGAGGTCATCACCGGCGAGGTCATCGGCAACGTCGGCTCCACGGGCAACTCCACCGGCCCCCACCTGCACCTGGAGGTTCAGCCGGCCGGTAGTGGCACCGTGGACCCGGTGGCCTGGATGCGCGGCAAGGGCGTCGCCATCTGATCCGGGGCGCGCCCCGCGCCCCGCCCCGAACCA
>NZ_VKHT01000227.1 GCF_014141535.1 Streptomyces alkaliphilus
GGAAAGGGCGGGGCCGGCCGCGGGGCCGGCCCCGCCGACAGGGGCCGTGCCCCCGCGCTTCCGCCGCCGGGGAGGCCCGGCAGGAAGAGGGCGGAGGCGCGGGGGCGACCGATCAGTTGCGCCAGGTGTCGTTGAGCGTCACCCGGCCGGAGGACGGCACGGTGGCCGTGCGGTTGTTCCCGGACTCCCAGGTCACGTTGCCGTTGGCGTCCTTGCGGATGTACTTGTACTGGAAGGTGGTGCCGGGCGGCAGGTCCAGCTCCAGGCGCCAGATCGGGTAGGTGTCGGCGCTCATCCGGGGGGCGTTGGCGGTGTTCCAGCCGCCCAGCGCGGAGATGTTGCCCGCCACGTGGATGTTCTGGCCCATCTGCGTGGTCGCGTTGACCCCGAAGGAGGCACCGCCGGTCACCGGGTCCTCCCCGCCGCCGGTGCTCCCACCGGTGTCGCCGTTGGTGCAGTTGCGGGCGTTGACGTGCAGGGCCAGGGCGGTGCGGGCACCGAGGCTCGCGGTGAACTGACCGTTGCCGTTGACGGTGACCCGGGTGTTGTTCTGCACGTTGCAGTAGTCACCGGCCGGCAGGGAGGTCTGGAAGGTCCGGTTCAACGTGGAGTTCTCGTGGTTGATGACCACGTAGCCGCGGGTGCCCCGGCCGAAGGCGATGGCGTTGTTGCCGTTGGACCACCAGTTGGTGACGGCCTGGCCGCGGGTGGCGTTGCGGAAGCCCACCATGGAGGAGATCTCCCGCCAGGCGTGCTGGCACTTCCACCCGTTCTGGTAGCAGGCGGTCACGTTGCCGTTGTTGGGCGGGCCGGCGTCGAAGCCGCTGAACTCGTAGCCGGAGTGCACGTCCGGGCTGCCGTAGGGCCAGGCCAGCATGAAGACGTTGGCCAGGGTGTAGGTGGCGTTGTCCTTGTAGCTGAGGGTGGAACCGTTGCGCTCGGTGTCGTGGTTGTCGACGAAGACACCGGAGCGGTTGGAGGGCATGTAGCCCCAGGACTCGCCGAAGTTCTGCAGATTGGCGATCCGCTCGTTCTGGAACATCCGCTTGAGGTCGAACGCGTAGCGGAACTCCTGCACGTGACCGGCGTTGAGGTACTCCTCGGGCTTGATCGCCTCGCCGGCGCCGTAGATGACCTCCTGGTTCCAGAAGACGTTGCCGCCGTTGACCCGGGCGCGGATCTGCTCCATGTGCTGGGCCGGGATGTGCTTGACGGCGTCCACCCGGAAGCCGGCGACGCCCCAACCCAGGAGGCGGTTCATGTAGTTGGCGATCTGCTGCTGAACGTAGGCGCTGCCGGTGTTCAGGTCGGCGAGGCCGACCAGCTCGCAGTTCTGGACCCGCCAGCGATCGTTGGTGTAGTCGCTGCCCCGGATGTCCTCGCGGCAGGAACTGAAGTCGTTGCTGCTGTAGAGACCGGGGTAGTTGTACTTGCTGTAGGAGGTCCCGCCGGTACCGGTGCCCGAGCCGGCGGACATGTGGTTGATGACCGCGTCCACGATGACGCCGACACCCGCGTTGTTACAGGTGTTGACCATGGAGCGGAACTGCTGCTCGTTGCCGAGCCGGCCGGAGATGTTGTAGCTGACGGGCTGGTACTGCGTCCACCACGCGGAACCCTGGATGTGTTCCTGCGGCGGGGAGACCTGGACGAATCCGTAGCCTGCGGGGCCGAGTCGCTCGGTGCACTCGCGGGCGATGGAGTTGAAGTTCCAGGAGAACAGGACGGCGGTGACGTCCTTGTTGCCGGGGGGAGCGGCCTGGGCGGTGGGGGCACCTAGTGTGACCGCGGCGGTGGCAGCCGCCGCCAGCCCGACCAGCGCGGTGCGCACGGCTCTCCTGACGCCTCTTTTGGACATGGGTCCTCCACATTGAGGTGAGGGGGGTGCCGTCCCGACGCTGTCCCCGCGTCGGGACGTCCGTGCGGCCGGAAGGCAACGCGCCGTGCCCGCAGGGCCGTTGAACCGTGAAAGGCTCTTGCTGCAAGTGGTTGAACCTTGCGGCAATCTCTTGCAGAAGAGACCGTAGAACGCACCGGTAACCGGGTCAAGACCTCGGACACAACCCGGCAATGCCAGCGTTCCCTCAACGCAACCTCTTTCGCAAGAGATTGCGGACTGCTAACCTCGCGTCACCCCCGGTCGGTCGGGGGCCGGCCACGGCCCCACGCGCCCGACCGACCGGGTTCCAATCCAGGGGCGTCCCCCTGGACGCCCGCACCCCGCACCGGGCCGGCGCCGTGTCGGCGCACCCGCGCTCCGGGACCCCCACGCCTGACGACTCCTCGCCCCACAACGAGTCGGGCCCCGGTGCGGAACCGTTCGGTTCCGTACCGGGGCCCGGGCCCGCGGGCACCACCCTCCGGCCGGTGGTGTCAGCGGGTGCCGTCGAGGACGAGACCCGAGGGCGGTTGGGCGGTCGAGCCGCGCACCACCAGTTCGGGTTGGAAGACGAACTCCGTGTGGTGCACGGGATTTCCGCCGATCTCCTCCAGCAACGAGTTGACCGCCGCGCCGGCCATCGCCCGCACCGGCTGACGCAGGGTGGTCAGCGGCGGGTCGGTGAACGCGAACAGATCGGAATCGTCGTACCCCACCACCGAGACGTCACCGGGGACGTCCAGACCCCGGCCGCGCACGGCGCGAATGGCCCCCAGCGCCATCATGTCGCTGCCGCAGACCACGCCCGTGCAACCGGCGTCCAGCAGGGCCGAGGCGGCGGCCTGGCCGCCCTCCACGCTGAACAGCGTGTGCTGCACCAGGCCCGCGGCCACCGCCTCGGCCGCGGTGAGCCCGATGGCGGAGAGGAAGCCCTCGAGCTTGCGCCGCACCGGCACGAAGCGCTCCGGGCCGACCGCCAAACCGATCCGGCGGTGCCCCAGGTCCCGCAGGTGCCCCACCGCCATGCGGGTGGCGGCGGCGTCGTCCGGCGAGACGAAGGGGGCGGCGACCCGTGGGTTGTAGCCGTTGATCAGGACGAACGGCACCCCCCGCCCCGCGAGACGGGTGTACCGGGAGGGATCGGCGCTGGTGTCGGCGTGCAGCCCCGACAGGAAGATGACGCCGGTCACGCCCCGCTCGACGAGCTGCTCCACCAGCTCGTCCTCGGTGGCCCCGCCCGGGGACTGGGTGCACAGCACCGGCGTGTACCCGTGACCGGCCAGGGCCTGCTCGATGACCTGCGCGAACGCCGGGAAGATCGGGTTGGTCAGTTCGGGGATGACCAACCCCACCAGTCCGGCGCTGCGCCGGCGCAACCGCACCGGACGCTCGTAACCGAGGACGTCCAACGCGGCGAGCACCCGTTGCCGGGTGCCGGCGGCCACGCCCGCCTTGCCGTTCAGTACCCGGCTGACCGTGGCCTCGCTGACCGCGGCCTGGTGGGCGATGTCGGCGAGCCGGGCGGGGGCCGCCTGCACCTCCGTCATGCGGCCCACCAACCGGCGGTGTCGCCGGGCAGCGGACCGGAGCCGTCGAAGTCATCGTTGGTGATGAGGAATTCCGCCTCGTCGGGCAGGATGCCGGCGAGCTCGACGGGGGCGGTACCGGTGTTGACCACGCAGATCACCGAACGACCGATGGAGGTGGTGCGGCGGAAGGCCACCACGTCGGCGGGGGCGTCCAGCCACTCCACGGCGTCACCGGCGCCGAGTGCGGGGTGCTCCCGGCGGATCGCCAGCGCGCTGCGGTACATCTCCAGGGTGGAGGTGGGGTCGCCGATCTGCTCCTCCACGGACAGCTCGGCCCAGTCGGCAGGCTGGGGCAGCCAGCTGCCGCCCTCGCCGAAGCCGAGCGACTCGCCCTTCCGGGACCAGGGCATCGGCACCCGGCAGCCGTCGCGCAGGCCGTCCTGACCGTTGTCCTTGAAGAAGGAGGGGTCCTGGCGCACCTCGTCGGGCAGGTCGGTGACCTCGGGCAGGCCCAGTTCCTCGCCCTGGTAGACGTAGGCGGAACCGGGGAGTGCCAGCATCAGCAGGGTGGCGGCCCGGGCCCGCCGCAGCCCGCCGCCCAGACGGGTGCGGTGGCGGACCACGTCGTGGTTGGAGAGCACCCAGGTGGTGGGGGCTCCCACGGGCCGCATCGAGTCCAGGGAGGAGTTGATCACGCGCCGCAGCTCCTCGGCGTTCCACCCGGCCATCAGGTAGTGGAAGTTGAACGCCTGGTGCAGCTCGTCGGGGCGCAGGTAGAGCGCGGTGCGGTCCTCGCTGGGGGTCCACGCCTCGGCGACCCCGATGCGCTGCCCCGGGTACTCGTCGAGGATCTCGCGCCAGGAGCGGTAGATCTCGTGGACGCCGTCCTGGTCGAAGAAGGGCAGCTGCTGGTTGCCCAGGAGCTTGAGCTGGCCGGCGGAGCCCATGTCGGGCAGACCGGGCGCCTTGACCATGCCGTGGGCGACGTCGATGCGGAAGCCGTCCACCCCCATGTCCAGCCAGAACCGCAGCACCGAGCGGAACTCGTCACGCACGGCGGGGCTGTCCCAGTTGAAGTCCGGCTGCTCGGGGGCGAACAGGTGCAGGTACCACTCGCCGGGGGTGCCGTCCGGGTTGGAGGTCCGGGTCCAGGCGGGGCCCCCGAAGATCGACTCCCAGTCGTTGGGCGGGAGTTCGCCGTTCTCGCCCTTGCCGGGACGGAAGTGGTAGCGCTCCCGCAGCGGGGAACCGGGGCCCTCGCGCAGGGCGCGCTTGAACCACTCGTGCCGGTCGGAGGAGTGGTTGGGGACCAGGTCGACGATGACCCGCAGACCCAGGTCGTGCGCGTCACGGATCAGCGCGTCGGCGTCGTGCAGGTCGCCGAACATGGGGTCGATGGCGCGGTAGTCGGCGACATCGTAGCCGGCGTCGGCCTGCGGGGAGGCGTAGAACGGGCTGAGCCACACGGCGTCCACGCCGAGCTCGGCCAGGTACGGCAGCCGGGCGCGGACCCCCGGCAGGTCGCCCATGCCGTCGCCGTTGCCGTCGGCGAAGGAACGCGGGTAGACCTGGTAGATGACGGCGCCGCGCCACCAGTCCGCGCGGTCGTCGGTCACGGTCGCGGCCTCGGCGGGTGCGCCTGCGGGCCGGGTGCGGTCGGCGAGGTGCTGGGTCATGTCATCCCTGTGGTGTGTTGGGGGGACGGCCGGGGCCAGGTGGGTCCGGCCGGCGTCCGCGCGGTCGGGCCGGGTCGATCGGAGCGGGTCGATCGCCCCCGCCGGCCGGACCGCGCGAACGGACGGGTCACGCCTTGGTGGCTCCCGCGGTGAGCCCGGCCTGCAGGTGCCTCTGGGCGTACCCGAAGACCAGGGCGGCGGGCACCGCGATGAGGACCGCGGCAGCGGTCATGTAGTGCCAATCCTGAGTGTGCTGGTTGACGAAGGTCTGCAAACCACCCGCGAGGGTGAGGTTGCGTTCCCCGGTCATGAAGGCGGTCGCGTAGGCGACCTCCGCCCAGCCGGTGACGAAGCTGTAGAAGGCGGTCACCGCGAGGCCGGGCTTGGCCAGCGGCAGGATCAGCCGCCAGAAGGTGCCGAAGGGGCTGAGGCCGTCGACCCGTCCGGATTCGTCGATCGCGATCGGGATGGAGTCGAAGAAGCCCTTCATCATCCAGGCGCAGAACGGCACCGCGATCGTCAGGTAGGTGACGATCAGACCCACCGGCTGGTTGAGCAGCCCGTAGCGGGCCATGAGGTTGTACAGCGGGACGATCAGCACCGCCATCGGGAACATCTGGGTGAGCAGCAGGGTCCACATCAGCGACCGCATGCCCGGGAACTTGAACCGGCTGAGCGCGTATCCGGTGGTGGAGGAGATGAACACCCCCAGCACCGTGGTGAGGGTCACGATGAAGACCGAGTTCCCGAACCACGTGAGGAACGCGGTGTTGTTGATGACGTGGTCGTAGTTCTCCAGCGTGAAGCCGGCGAACAGGGTGAGGGAGAACGTCTCCTGCCGGGGCTTGAAGGAGGTCACCAGCAGCCAGAACGGCGGGAAGAGCGCGACGAACGCGGCCACCAGCAGGCCCGCGTGCAGGCCGAAGGAGGCGAGCGGTCCGCGCTCGCCGCGCCGCCGCACGCGCCGGGCGCGGCCGTCGGCGGGCGGGGTTCCGGCGCCGGCCGCCCCGCCGGGGGCGGGGGTGCCGG
>NZ_VKHT01000228.1 GCF_014141535.1 Streptomyces alkaliphilus
CCGCCACACGTCCCGACACCCGACCCGACGCCCGACCCGACACCGGCGTCTCCCGCCCCGGCGGACGCCGCCGGGGCGGTGGCCTCCGCCCCCGGCCCGCTGGTCGTGACGGATCCCGACGGCACCCTGTACGACCGCACCGCCCGCCGCCGCTCGCGGCTGGGACCGGTGCACGTCTACGACCCCGAACACCGCGTCGACACCCCCGTGAGGCTGCGCTGGGGCCCCGAACGGGGCTGCGCCGACCCCCTCGTCGCCCGGCGCCGCGCGAAGGCCCTGCTGACCCCCGTACGGCCCACCGAGCCCGTCTTCGCCCTGGACGCGGAAGCCGCCGAGACCCTGCTGCGATGCTTCCTGCACGCCGCAGCCCTCGACGGCGCCGACTGCCGACGGGTCCAGCGCTGGGCACGCTCCGGCGGCGGCGACGCGGCCCGGATCCTGCGCGCCCACCCCCGGGTCTCCCCCGGCATGTCCATGGAGCTGGAGGGCGCCCTGGGCTCCCACCCCGGACGACGGGACGCGGGCCTGGCCCTGGTCGCCCGCTCCCTGGAGGCGCTGGAACGGGTGAACGTCCGCCACTCCTGCTCCCCCGGCCGGGCCGACACCATCGCCCTGGAGAACATCGCCGGTGAGGGTGCCACCCTCTACGTGGTCGGCGACGACCCCGCCACCGCCCCCCTGCGCGGCGCACTGCTCGACTCCCTGGACACCCTCCCCCACCTGCCCTGAGCGGCGGCCGGGGTCCGATCAGTCGGCGCCGGCGTGGGTATCGGCGCCGGTATCGGCGTCGTACGTCGCCCGGTGGGCGATCACCTCGTCCATGTGGGTCTCGGCCCACGTCTTCAGGCCGCGCACCACCCGGTACAGCGACACCCCCCGCTCGGTCAGCTCGTACGTGACCGTGACGGGCACGGTGGGCACCACGGTGCGGCCGACGAGGCCGTCCCGCTCCAGTGAGCGCAACGTCTGGGTGAGCATCTTCTGGCTGACCCCCGCCAGCGTGCGGGCCAGCTCCGAGTAGCGCATCGGCCGGGGCTCACCGCCACAGTCACCCCCGGGCCCGGGCTCCCCGCCGCCGAGGGCGGAAAGGACCAGCGCGACCCACTTGCCGGAGATCCGGTTGAGCAGGTCACGGCTGGGACAGGCCGCCAGGAAGGCGTCGTACTCCACCCTGGCGCGGGCCCGCCGCTGGGCCGCCGTCATCGTCGTCACCGCACGCTCCTCCGCCCACCCCGGGGTTCCCTACGCACTTTCAGGTGCCTACTTCCTTTCAGAATGCCATGTCACCAGGCTGGAGCGGGAACCGCGGCACACCCCCGCGGCACACCTCGGCAGCACACGACGAAAGGCAGAGGTACGACCATGTCCTCCCCCGCACTCCCCGGCGGAACCCTGCTCCAGGGTGATCTGACCCTCTCCCGGTTCGGCTACGGCGCCATGCAGCTCGCCGGACCCGGCGTCATGGGGCCGCCGGCCGATCGCGACGCCGCGCTCGCCGTCCTCCGTGAGGTCGTGGAGCTCGGGATCACGCACATCGACACCGCCGGCGTGTACGGACCGCGCTTCACCAACCGGCTCATCCGGGAGGCGCTGCACCCCTATCCCGAAACCCTGCACGTGGCGACCAAGGTGGGCGCCGAGCGCGACGAACAGGGCGGTTGGCCCCCGGCCCGGGAGCCCGGGGACCTGCGTCGTGCCGTCCACGAGAACCTGGAGGACCTCGGCCTCGAGGTACTCGATCTGGTCAACCTCCGACTCGGGAATGCCATGGGGCCCCAACCCGAGTCGGTCGCAACCGCCTTCGAAACACTCGTCGAGCTCCGGCAGGAGGGCCTGATCCGGCACCTCGGCGTGAGCAACGCGACGGCGGAGCAGGTCGCCGAGGCACGCTCGATCGCACCGATCGTGTGCGTGCAGAACATGTACAACCTCGCCCACCGACAGGACGACAAGTTGATCGACGAACTCGCCGACGAGGGCATCGCCTACGTGCCCTTCTTCCCCCTCGGCGGATTCAGCCCCCTGCAGTCCTCGGCGCTCTCCGCCGTGGCCGCCCGGCTGAACGCGACGCCGATGTCCGTCGCCCTGGCCTGGCTGTTGCAGCGGTCGCCGAACATCCTGCTGATCCCCGGCACCTCCTCCCTCGCACACCTGCGCGAGAACGTCGCCGGCGCGGGGCTCCGACTCTCCCCCGAGGACCTCGCCGAACTCGACACGATCGGCAGGTGAGGCGGCCGCGAGACGAACCGCCGCGGACGACGGTGCGACCGTGACGTTCCGGGACCGGGGAACCCGGGCGGGATCCACCCCCACGGCCCCGGGTTCCCGGGTTCCCGGGTTCCCGGGTTCCCGGGTTCCCGGGTTCCCGGGTTCCCGGGTCGAGCTGATCGGGTCCGGCGGATACCCGGGCCCGTCGGCCCCTGCCGGGGATGGCTTGGGCACCTCACCCCGGCAGGGGCCGGGTCCACGGGGCACGCCAGGCGGGGGCGGCGTCCCCGCCGACCGTCACCCAGTACTCCGTCCCCGCCACCACCAGGCCCCCGCGCACGGTCCAGAAGGAGGCCACCCGGAAGACACCCACACCCTCCTGCGGCACCTCCACCTCCGAGACCACCCGCTCTCCCGCCGGGTCGGCCAGCACGTCCAGCACCCGGATGGACCAGCCCTCGGGGTACTCGCGGTTGACCGCGACGAAGGCGTTCCGGCCGACGATCCGCTCCCCCGTCGCCGGCCAGTCGATCACCGCGTCCGGCGCGATCAGCGCCCCGAGGCCGGACCAGTCCCGCGCCTCCATCCGCCGCCACAGCTCGACCACGCACTCCCGCGGCGACAGCGATCCGGCGGAGCCGATCCCGACCGCCGGGGAAGCGGTGGAGAAGCCCGGGGCCGGGCCGGACGGGGATAGTGGGTTCGGCGGGACGGGCGGAGAGGTGTGCGCGGTCATGGGTCCACCCTGCCGGCCGACACCGACACCGGCACCCGGC
Organism: Streptomyces alkaliphilus; assembly: GCF_014141535.1. Lineage (GTDB taxonomy): Bacteria > Actinomycetota > Actinomycetes > Streptomycetales > Streptomycetaceae > Streptomyces > Streptomyces alkaliphilus. Next base: position 2,985 of record NZ_VKHT01000228.1, read on the forward strand.
TCACCGGCGGAGCGCCACCTCCTCACCGACCCGCGTCAGCTTCTCCGGGTTCCGCACCGCGTGGACCCGGGTGATCCGCCCCTCCTCGATCACCACGCCCGCCACCGCGATCAGCTCCCCCCACAGGACGAGCCGCATGCCCGGCTCACCGTTGAGGAGGATCGGTGTCACCTCCAGTCCGGGCTCCCGCTCCGCCAGCCCGGCCAGGAGCGGTGCCACCCGGTGCGCGCCCTCGATCGGCCGCCTGGCCGCCCGGGCGATCCCGCCGCCGTCGGCCACCACGACCACGTCCGGGGCGAGCACGTCCAACAACCCGCGCAGGTCACCCTCCCGGACGGCGGCCATGAACCGCTCGACCACCGCCTCCCGTTCTGCGCGGTCCACCCGGTTCCGGGGCCGCCGCGCGGCCACGTGTTCCCGGGCCCGGTGAGCGATCTGCCGCACCGCCGTCGGGGTCCTTCCCACCGCGACGGCGATCTCCGCGTACGGGACGTCGAAGACCTCCCGCAGCACGAACACCGCCCGCTCGGTGGGCCGCAGGGTCTCCAACACGGTCAGCATCGCCAACGAGACGCTCTCCGCGAGTTCGATGTCCTCGGCCACGTCGGGGCCGGTCAACAGCGGCTCGGGCAGCCACTCGCCGACATACTCCTCGCGCCGCCGGGCCACGGTCCGCAGCCGGTTGAGCGCCTGCCGGGTCACGATCCGCACCAGATAGGCGCGCGGTTCGCGCACCTTCTCCCGCTCCGCGCCCGCCCACCGCAGCCAGGTCTCCTGCACCACGTCCTCGGCGTCGGCGGCGGAGCCCAGCATCTCGTAGGCGACCGTGAAGAGCAGGCCGCGGTGGGTGACGAACGGATCATCGGTCACGACGGCGTGTCCGTCCCCGGCGCCCTTCCCGTGCCGGTCCGTTCGGCGAGCGGACTCAGCCCGCAGGAGGCGGCCAGCCCCTGCGCCCGGATACCGAGGGCCACGTTCATCCGGGCCGTCATGTTCGCCAGCGCGATCCAGGCGGTCAACTCGATCAGCGCCGGCGCGCCGAGTCCCTCGAGCAGCCGGGCCGAGAGCTCGTCGGTCACCGCCGGCGGGGTGCGGCTCATGGCCTCGGCGTACTCCAGCACGTCCCGCTCCAGGGGGGTGAAGACATCGGACTCCCGCCACCGGGGCACCTCACGGGCCCGGGTCTCGTCGAGCCCCTCGTGGCGGGTGCGGAAGTACCCGAGGTCGAGGCAGAATCCGCACCCGATGAAGGAGGCCACCGCCATGTGGGCGAAGGCCTTCAGATCCTCGTCGCACTCGCTCCACGCGGCGGCCTTCCGGCCCGCCCGCAGGCCGAATCCCAGTACCCCCCGGTGGTGCCACATCACCCCCAGCGGCTCGACCACCTCGCCGAACATCCTCGTGCTGAGCCTCTTCGCCACGGCGCCCCGCAGGCCGGTGATCTCGGCCGGCGGAACGCGGGTGCTCCCGGTGTCGGTGTCGGTGTCGGTGTCCATGGATATCCCCATCCGCTCGTGACTCGTCGCTGTTCCTCGCTTCCGACACGAGGACACCGCCCGACGCCGATGTGTGACACCCGGTCGGCGGTCAGCCGCTCTCGGGGAGGAACACCCCGGTCGTGGCACGGGTCGGGGACCAGGAGGCGGAGGGCCGGGGGGCGAGCGCCATCTCCCACGCCCGCTCGGGCTCGCGACCGGGGAGGGGGTGATCCTCCGGGACCTCCTCACTGCGACCCGTGGGCTCAAAACCCAGGGCCTCGTAGCAACGGGCGGCCCGGTGGTTGCGCTCGTGCACGAACAGCCGCACCTCGCGCCCGGCGGCGCGGTCGACGGCCTCCCCCAGCAGTTTCCGGGCCAACCCCGTACCGCGATACTCCGGCCGCGCGTAGACCCCGACCAACTGGACGTGATCTCCGGTGTCCTCGGCACGCACGAGCAGCACCACCATGCCCAGCAGTTCCGGTCCCTCCTCCCGCAGGTTCTCCGCGACGAGGGTGAGGGCGTCGGCTCGCGGGGTGGCGCGCCGCTGCCACTCCTCCCGGGGAAGATTGAGGGCGTCCCGGTATCGCTCGTAGAAGGCGAGGGGCGCCACGGGATCACGCAGGGCGGTCAGGCGCAGCACACGAAGAGCGCGCCAATCACGCGCTTCGGTGTGTCGCACCACAAAAGCCGCCATCCCCCGATGCTCGCAGCACATCGCCCCGGGGAACAAGCACCGCCCGCACATCACCGTTCGCGCCGATGGGACGGGCCGCCCACGGGCACCGGGACGGGGCGGAACTCAGCCCGGGAGGATCCAGGTCACCAGCGCGTGGATGCGTCCCTTCATCGGCCGGTGGAAGAGGGGCACGTCGGCGGGGACGAAGCCGGCGGATCGGGCCACTCCGAGGCTGGGGCCGTTCTCCGGATCGATGCGCAGAATCACCCGCTCGAACCCCAGCTCGCGGCGGGCCAGTTCGGCGCAGAGCACCAGGGCACCGGAGGCCAGGCCCATCCCCCGGTGCGCGGGGCCGATGGCGTATCCCAGTTCGGCGGTACCGGGTTCGTCGGGGTCACGCATCAGGCCGATCTCGCCACGTGGCACCCGCTCCTCGCCGGGCAGGGTGACTGCCAGCTGGAGGCCGACGCCACCGGCGGCCAAGCGGTGCGACCGGGCGATCCGGGCCCGGGCGGCGTTGAGATCGAAGGGCGAGGGGAGGGCGGTCCAGCGGGCCACCTCGGGATCGTCGAAGAGCGCCGGCATCCGGGGAAGGTCGTGCAGTTCCCAGGGACGCAGGGAGACGTTCGTACCGACGATCCGCACGTCCGGGGGGAAACTCGCCAACATCACCATGATCGTCACCCCGAACCAACCACTCGTGGAACCTCACCCCGACCGGGAGACCGGGGGAAGAGGGGAGCCTACCCCGACAGGTCTTCCCGATTCCGTTTTCGGGCACAAAAAAGCGTGGCGTGTCGGAACCCGAGGGTTCACGACACGCCACGCTTTCAATGATTGTTCGGCGGCGACCTACTCTCCCACACGGTCCCCCATGCAGTACCATCGGCGCGGAAAGGCTTAGCTTCCGGGTTCGGAATGTAACCGGGCGTTTCCCCTTCGCCATGACCACCGAAACACTGTG
>NZ_VKHT01000229.1 GCF_014141535.1 Streptomyces alkaliphilus
CGCCCGCCCCGCCCCGGGCGGGTGGGGTCGAAGCGCACCGCCTGCGCGTAGGCGATGTCCGGGTCCAGCCGCCGCAGTTCCTCGGCGATCAACTCGGCCGTCCCGCGACGCTGCAGCGCCACGTGCCGGTCCGGTTGGCCGGGCATCTCCAGCCCGCCCAGGGCCCCGGTGGGCCGGGTCAGGCAGATCAGGCCCTCCGGCGTGGACAGCCTCACCGCCGTGATTCCCGGACCGTCCGTCAGCACCCGCTCCACCGGCACCCCCAACCGTGCCCCGAGCCACCGGGCGAGCAGTTCGGCGCTGGGGTTGTACTCCTCGCCCTCGACCACGGCCGACTCCACGGTGCCGTGCCGCTGGTCCAGGGCGGAGGCCAGCACACTGCGCCAGGGGGTGATCCGGGTCCAGGCCAGGTCGGTGTCGCCGGGGGAGTAGCCCTCGGCGCGCACCCCGAGCACCGCGATCGGATCCTCGGCGGAGGCCGCGTCGGAGATGCGGCGCTGCGCGAGGGATCCCAAGGGGTCGTCGGCCGGACGTTCCGGGGCGTCCTCGGGCCACCAGACCACCACCGGGGCGTCCGGCAGCAGCAGCGGGAGCACCACGCTGTGCGCGTGGGCGGCGAGCTCGCCGTGCAGCCGGAGCAGGACGATCTCACCGCTGCCCGCGTCCGCGCCCGCCCGCACCTCGGCGTCGAGCCGGGCCACCGCCCGGTCCCGGGGCGAGCGGCCGGGGCGTCGCACCACCACCAGGATGCGGGAGGGGTGTTCCTTGGACGCCTCGTTCGCCGCTTTCAGCGCGTCGTAGTGATTGCCCTCGTCGGTCACGATGACCAGGGTCAGGACCATGCCGATGGCCGGCGTGCCGGTCGCCCGCCTGGCCTGCACCAGGGCCGCGTTGATCCGGCTGGAGGTGGTGTCCGTGAGGTCGATGTTCATGGCCGTCGCCAACTCCGTCCGTCCCTCGCGAGCATCTCGTCGGCCGCCTTCGGCCCCCAGGTTCCGGCGGTGTACGGTTCCGGCCGGCCGCCGGTCGCCCAGAACTCCTCCACCGGGTCGAGGATCTCCCAGGACCGCTCGACCTCCTGGTGCCGGGGGAAGAGGTTGGCGTCGCCCAGCAACACGTCCAACAGCAACCGCTCGTACGCCTCCGGGCTGGACTCGGTGAAGGACTCACCGTAGGCGAAGTCCATCGTCACGTCCCGGATCTCCATCTGGGTGCCGGGCACCTTGGAGCCGAAACGGATCGTCACGCCCTCATCCGGCTGCACCCGGATCACCAGCGCGTTGTTGTTGAGCTCCCGGGTGTCGGTGGCGTCGAAGGGGGAGTACGGCGCCCGCTGGAAGACCACCGCGATCTCGGTGACCCGCCGCCCCAGTCGCTTCCCGGTCCGCAGGTAGAACGGCACCCCCGCCCACCGCCGGTTGTCGATCTCCAGCTTCAGCGCCGCGTAGGTGTCGGTCACCGACCCGGGGTCGATGCCCTCCTCCTGGAGGTAGCCCGGTACCCGGACCCCGCCCTGCCAACCCGCCGTGTACTGCCCCCGCACGGTGGTGCGGGCCATGTCGGTGGGCAGCCGTACCGCGTTGAGCACCTTCAACTTCTCGGTGACCAGTGCCTTGGCGTCGAAGGAGACCGGCTCCTCCATCGCGGTCAGCGCCAGGAGTTGCAGCAGGTGGTTCTGGATGACGTCGCGGGCCGACCCGATACCGTCGTAGTACCCCGCCCGACCGCCGATGCCGATGTCCTCGGCCATGGTGATCTGCACGTGGTCCACGTAGCTGCGGTTCCACAGTGGTTCGAACATCGTGTTGGCGAAGCGCAGCGCCAGGATGTTCTGAACGGTCTCCTTGCCCAGGTAGTGGTCGATCCGGAAGACCTCGTGGTTGGCGAAGACACCGTGCACGGTCCGGTTCAGCTCGCGGGCGGAGGCCAGATCGTGGCCGAAGGGCTTCTCGATGACGGCCCGTCGCCAGCTGTCACCCTTCCCCTCCGAGAGGCCGTGCTTCTTGAGCTGCTGCACCACCAGGGGGAAGAACTTCGGCGGCACCGACAGGTAGAAGGCGAAGTTGCCGCCGGTGCCGCGCTCCTTGTCGAGTCGGTCGATGGTCTGCCGCAGCGTCTCGAAGGCGGCGTCGTCGTCGAAGACGCCGGGCACGAACCGCATGCCCTCCGACAGTTGCCGCCAGACCTCCTCGCGGAACGGCGTGCGGGCGTGCTCCTTGACCGAGTCGTGCACGACCTTGGCGAAGTCCTCGTCCTCCCAGTCGCGTCGGGCGAAGCCGACCAGGGAGAAGCCCGGTGGGAGCAGCCCCCGGTTGGCGAGGTCGTACACCGCGGGCATCAACTTCTTGCGGGACAGGTCACCGGTCACCCCGAAGATGACCAGGCCCGACGGCCCCGCGATCCGCGGCAGCCGTCGGTCCCCCGGGTCCCGCAGCGGGTTGGCGCCGGGGGCGGGGGTGGTGCCCCCGGTCGCCGTGGTGTCGCCGCTCACGCGTTCTCGCGACCTTCCTCCGGCGCGAGCCGTTCCAACTCGGCCCGGGTGGAGTCGAGCAGGTCGTTCCAGGCGCTCTCGAACTTCTCCACGCCCTCGACCTCGAGGAGCTTCACGACCTCGTCGTAGGAGATGCCGTGCTCGGCCAGGGCGTCGATGTCGGCCCTGGCCTGCTCGTAGGCGCCGCTGATGGTGTCGCCGGTGATCTCCGCGTGGTCCTCGGCGGCCCGCAGGGTGGCTTCCGGCATTGTGTTGACGGTGCCGGGTGCCACCAGTTCCGTGACGTACAGGGTGTCCGGGTAGGCCGGGTCCTTGACGCCGGTGGAGGCCCACAGCGGGCGCTGGACGTTGGCGCCCTCCCCGGACAGCTCCTCCCAGCGCGGCGAGGAGAAGACTTCCTCGTAGGCCTGGAAGGCGAGCCGGGCGTTGGCCAGGGCGGCCTTCCCGCGCAGCGCCCTCGCCTCCTCGGTACCCAGGGCCTCCAGCCGCTTGTCGATCTCGGTGTCCACCCGCGAGACGAAGAACGACGCCACGGAGTGGATGGTCGACAGGTCCAGGCCCTTCTCCCGGGCCCGCTCCAGACCGGTGAGGTAGGCGTCCATCACCGCGCGGTACCGCTCCAGGGAGAAGATCAACGTGACGTTGACGCTGATGCCCAGGGCGATCGTCTCGGTGATGGCGGGCAGCCCCGCCTCGGTGGCGGGGATCTTGATCAACGTGTTGGGTCGGTCCACCAGCCAGGCCAACTGCTTGGCCTCGGCGACGGTGGGGGCGGTGGCGTGGGCCAGACGGGGGTCCACCTCGATGGAGACCCGGCCGTCCCGGCCGTCGGTGGCGTCGAAGACGGGACGCAGGACGTCGCAGGCGTCCCGCACGTCCGCCGTGGTGATCATCCGCAGCGCCTCCTCCACGGAGACGCGGCGCACGGCGAGGTCGGCGACCTGCTGCTCGTACCCCTCGCCGGCGGAGATGGCCTTCTGGAAGATCGCGGGATTGGTGGTGACCCCCACCACGTGCTGCTGGTCGATCAGCTCGCCCAGGTCACCGGAGGTGATCCGGCTGCGGGAGAGGTCGTCCAACCAGATCGCGACGCCCTCCTCGGAGAGCCGCTTGAGTGCCTCGGTCATCGGTAACGCAACTCCTGACTCTTTCGGATGTAGGGATCAGCGCTCGGCGGCGGCCAGCGATTCCCGCGCCGCGGCGGCCACCGCCTCCGCGGTGATGCCGAACTCCTCGAACAGCTTTCTGTAGTCGGCGGAGGCACCGAAGCGCTCCAGGGAGACCACCCGGCCGGCGTCACCGGTCCAGCGGTGCCAGCTCATGCCCACGCCCGCCTCCACGGCGACCCGGGCGCGCACGCCCGGGGGCAGCACGTTGTCGCGGTACGCGCGGGTCTGCTCCTCGAACCACTCGACGCACGGCATCGACACCACCCGGGTGGGGATGCCCTCGGCCTGGAGCTCCTCGCGGGCGGCCATCGCCAGGTGGAGTTCGGAGCCGGTGCCGATGAGGATCACCCGCGGTTCCCCGCCCTCGGCCTCCGCCCGGACGTAACCGCCCCGCGCGGTGTCCTCGTCCGCCTCGTAGGTGGGGACGTTCTGGCGGGTGAGTGCCAGACCGTGGGGGGCGGACCGCTCCCCGTGCCGGCGCAGGATCTCGCGCCAGGCGATCGCGGTCTCGTTGGCGTCGGCCGGCCGCACCACGTTCAGGCCGGGGATGGCGCGCAACGAGGCGAGGTGCTCGACCGGCTGGTGGGTGGGACCGTCCTCGCCCAGACCGATGGAGTCGTGGGTCCACACGTAGGTCACCGACAGTTCCATCAGCGCGGCCAACCGCACCGCCGGGCGCATGTAGTCCGAGAAGACCAGGAAGGTGCCGCCGTACACCCGGGTGTTCCCGTGCAGGGCGATGCCGTTCATCGTCGAGCCCATGGCGTGCTCGCGGATGCCGAAGTGGATGGTCCGGCCGTAGGGATCGGCGCTCGGGAGGCTGTTGCCCTCGGGCAGGAAGGAGGAGCCGGCGTCGATGGTGGTGTTGTTGGAGCCGGCGAGGTCGGCCGAGCCGCCCCACAGCTCCGGGATCACCGCGCCCAGGTCCTTCAGGACCTGACCGGAGGCCTTGCGGGTGGCGACATCCTTGCCCGGCTCGAAGGAGGGCAGGGACTTCTCCCAACCCTCGGGCAGCCGGCCGGCGCGGATCCGGTCCCACTCGGTGGCCCGCTCCGGATTGGCCTCCCGCCAGGCGGCCAGCCGCTCCTCCCACTCGGCGCGCTGCGCCCGCCCCCGCTCGCGGGCGCCCCGGACGTGCTCCAGCACCTCGGGCTCCACGGCGAAGTCCCGCTCCGGGTCGAAGCCCAGGACCCGCTTGGTGGCGGCCACCTCCTCGACGCCCAGCGCGGAGCCGTGGGACGCCTCGGTGTTCTGGGCGTTGGGCGCGGGCCAGGCGATGATCGAGCGCGCGGCGATGATCGAGGGCCGTGAGGTCTCCGCCCGGGCGGCGACCATCGCCTCGTACAGGGCGACGGGGTCGAGGTCACCGTTCTCCGCCTGCGGCACCCGCTGCACGTGCCAGCCGTACGCCTCGAACCGGCCGAGCACGTCCTCGCTGACGGCGGTCTCGGTGTCACCCTCGATGGAGATGTGGTTGTCGTCCCACAGCAGCACCAGGTTGCCGAGCTTCTGGTGGCCGGCCAGGGAGGCGGCCTCCGCGGAGACGCCCTCCTGGAGGTCACCGTCACCGGCGAAGACCCAGATGGTGTGGTCGAAGGGGGACTCGCCCACCGGCGTGTCGGGGTCGAACAGACCACGCTCGTAGCGGGAGGCCATCGCCATGCCCACGGCGTTGGCCACGCCCTGCCCCAGCGGGCCGGTGGTGGTCTCGACGCCGACGGTGTGGCCGTGCTCGGGGTGCCCCGGGGTCCTGCTGCCCCAGGTGCGGAAGGCCTTGAGGTCCTCCAGCTCCAACCCGTAGCCCGTCATGTAGAGCTGGATGTAGAGCGTCAGACTGCTGTGGCCCACGGAGAGCACGAAGCGGTCGCGGCCCGCCCAGTCCGGGACGGAGGGGTCGTGTCGCATCAGCTTCTGGAAGACGAGGTGGGCGGCGGGGGCCAGGCTCATCGCCGTCCCCGGGTGCCCGTTGCCGACCCGCTGCACGGAATCCATCGCCAGGACGCGGACGGTGTCCACGGCCCGCCGGTCCAGTTCTGTCCAGTCGAGTTCGCTGCTGTTCGATGTGGTGCTCACCCTGCTTCAGGGCTCCTCTCCGGATAGTGAGGCCGGGGCCGTGGCGTCCTCCGGTGTCTTTCCGGGGACGGAGCCATCGGCGGGGATGAGCCTACCCCCGGGCCCCCGGCCCGAGGGCCCTTGTTCGTTCACCGGGACAAGAACCGCCGGAAGCTCGGGAACCCCTTGTCGAGCTGGTGTTTTCCGGGGATTTTCGTTGCTTTCCCGGGTGGCGGCGTCCCCCGGGTGGGGTGTTCGCCGTGCCCGGGATGCCCACCGGTCCCGGGAACCGGGGAGGGTCGGCGGAGACGGCGTCGGCCGGCTTCGCCCGCCGGTCCCCGCCGTTCCCGCCCGGTTCCCGTGACCGCCGCTCCCCGTTCACCGGGCCCACCG
>NZ_VKHT01000023.1 GCF_014141535.1 Streptomyces alkaliphilus
GTCGGGGGGTTGTGGGAACGCCGCTCGTGGCACGGGGACGGGCGGCGGTCGTCGTGCTTCAGGAAGCGGGGAACCAGACCGAGAGGCGCTTGGCGATGACCGGGACATCGATGGTGTCCTGCGCGACATCCTCGACGAACGGTCCGGCGATGGAGGCGGGCGGCGGAGCGATACCGGCGCCGACGCCGTTGAGCCGCAGGAAGACGCGCATGGCGAGCCAGGCGGTGCGCTTGTTGCCATCGATCAGCGCGTGATTTCGGGCAACGGAGTGCAACAGGGCCGCCGCCTTGTCGTACAACCCGGGATACAGCTCGGCCCCGAACACGTTGGTTCGGGGCCGTTCGATCGCCGACACCAAAAGCCCCATGTCCCGCACACTGTGCTCGGTACCGTTGACCGCGCGGGCGATGGCCAGGATCTCGTCGATCTGGAGGTGACGCACTCCGGTCACTTCAGGTAGTCCAGGATCTCCGCATCGCTGTCCATCAGCTCGGCCAGGACGTCATCGACCTTCAACTCGGCCCGATTCTGGGCGTCCCGGATGGCCTCGATGGCGAGCTCCTGCTTGCTGCGGCCCTCGCGACGAGCACGCTCGGTGAGCTTCGCGTCGAGGTCCTCGGGGAGTCGGAGTGTCATCGCCATACCACGATGATACCTGACTGGTATCTGATCGGCGAGGTGATGCCCGTGCCACCTCGGGCAACGTTCGCCCTGCCAGGACGCCGCGCCGGGTTCGCCGCCCCGGGCGGCGCCGGACAGCCGAAATGATCACGTGGCCGACCGGGTGCGGGTCCGGGAGATCGATGACGATGAGGGCAGCCACGTGTGGCGGATAATCCGCAGGGGCACCGGGCCGGTGGCGACCCGGCGGTATGCCCGGACGATTCCGCCGCCGGGCCGCGACGCGGGCGGAAGCGAACCACGACGATGTCACGAGCCGGGCCCCAGGGCACAGCCGCACCCGATGGCAGGCGACCGGGGCGCCGGCGCGACGGGGACTCCTTTCCACACATGTCATGCGTCGGGTGGAGAGGCCGCCGCCCACACGCGTTACGGATCACGCCGTCCTCCACGGCCGGCCGGAAGTGGATCCGACCGGCCGACCGTGGGAGACGAACCGCGCACGCGAGTGGAAGACCCACCCGGCCACTCCGGCACCCCTCCTACCGGAACGAGCGTCATGTCGATCTGAACCGTGCCGCCTTCTCCGCCTCTCCGTGGTGAGCCACCGGAGAGGATCGGACATGTATGCAAAAAGATTGACGCCGCGATTCGGAGCCGGAGTGTGCGTCCGGTGACCCGGCGCCGCTCGGAGTACTCCACCGCGCGGGATGCCCATCTCCGGATCACCGAGTCGCTCGATGTCCCGCGCGAGTCCGTGCGGCGCCGGGAGCCCGGCACGAGATCGACACGGGCGCCCCGGGCGGGCACACCAACTCCCCCCGGGACACGCTCCACGACTCTCCCTTCGGCACCGAAGCCCTCACGGACAGTCCCGTTGAACACCCGTTCCGCCAACGTCCACCCCGCCGAACTGCCGGCGGGAGCTCGGTCGGGTTCGCTTCACATTCCCGCAAAGCCGGCCCGCGGGAAGCACGCCCCCTCACCCGGTACGACCCGCACGATCAGCCAACTGACACCCCGTCGGAACGAGCGTCATATGAGCGTCAGGATCCAGAGCCGTGCCCTCGTGCCGCTCTCGACACAAAGGCCATTTCGTCTCGAAACCGCAGGTCAGGCCACTTCCACCGGCGAAGGGGGCACTCAAGGCGGTGGAAGACCGGAAACACCTCGAAAGAGTTCCCGAACCAGTGAGCCTTTGCCATCCTCACTCTGAGCTGGCCAGATGCAGGGTGAGGACGGCTTGGATGAGGCCGGTGGTGCGGGTGGTCGAGCAGCGGAGCTTGCGGAGGAGTCGCCAGGACTTGAGGGTGGCGACGGCCTGCTCGACGAGGGCTCGGATCTTCGCGTGGGACCGGTTCACCGCTTGCTGGCCTGCGGAGAGGGTTTCCCACCGTCCCCGGTACGGGGTGCGGACCGTGCCGCCGGCACCTCGGTAGCCCTTATCGGCCCAGCACGCGATGCCGACCTCGGTGAGGGCGTCGACGATGCCGTGCTCGCGAGCCGCGCGGACGTCGTGGACAGCGCCGGGCAGGGCTGGTGAGGCCCACAGCAGGCGGCCGAAGGGATCGGCGAGGACCTGCACATTCATCCCGTGTTTCTTGTGTTTGCCGGAGTAGAGGGGCCGGTCGGCGGCGATCCGGTCGATCGGCAGCAGCGTCCCGTCGATCAGGACGTAGGCCTTCCTCGAAGCGGTCCGTACTGCCTCGTCGAGGGTCGGTGCGAGTGCGGCCAGCAGCTCGACGGCCTCGTTGATGTACCGATAGACGGTACTCGTGCCGACCTCGAAACCTGCTGCGAGCTGGGCGTACGTGGTCCCGTTACGCAGATGTGCCAACACCGGCAGCGCCTGACGGCCGACGGGGAGCCGGCGCCAGCGGCTTCCGATCCGACGACGGTGTTCGCGCAGACGAGCAGCGAGGAAGGTCAGGGACCGACTGGACACGTGCAGCCCGCACGGGTGGACAAGCACGTGAAGCCTCTGGTGGGTATCGGGCGATCTTGGTCGTGAACCCGTCTACCAGGGGCTTCACTCACGTGTCGAGCCAACTGCCCAGCCCCAGAGTCCAGGTTGGCAAAGGCTCACTGTCACATCTGGGCACGTTGGACTTCATCGCCGCGAAGGAGAACACCGTATTCCTGGGACCTCCGGGAACAGGGAAGACACACCTGACGATCGGCCTGGCCGTCCGTGCCTGCCAAGCCGGCCACCGCGTCGCGTTCGCCACCGCCACCGAATGGGTCGACCGCTTGGCCGCAGCCCATCACGCCGGACACCTCCAGGCCGAGCTCACCAAACTCAGCCGCTACCCGCTGATCGTGATCGACGAGGTCGGGTACATCCCCTTCGAAGCCGAGGCCGCGAACCTGTTCTTCCAGCTCATATCGAACAGATACGAACGAGCGAGCGTGATCGTCACAAGCAACAAACCCTTCGAACGCTGGGGCGAGGTCTTCGGTGACGAAACCGTGGCCGCCGCCATGATCGACCGCCTCGTCCACCACGCCGAGGTCCATTCCCTCAAAGGCGACTCCTACCGCATGCGCGGACGCCAACTCGGACGTGTCCCCACCGCCACACACGACACAGACTGAACACCAACAACCAGACCCGGTGGGTCAAAGTTCGACCGCCCAAACTGGGTCAGGATTCAGCCGCCGCCGACACGCCCCTGTCCCTTCCGAAGCACCTCATCCTCGCGCACCGTCCTCCACCGTGTGCCAGGACCGGGCGACTCACCCCTCGAATTGTCGCCAACCCCGTTTTTTCGAGTGCTCGAAGAATTCCGAGCGTCTCCGTCCACTCCGGTGAAAATGTCGCCCCATTGCCTGGAACACCCCGTGGACTTGACGCGTCGGTGCTTCACCCCCCTTGCCTCTCCCTCGGGGGTCGAGGTTACGTCCCGGGCGCATCCCCCTGGAAGCGGGCGCAGAGGTCCGGGCCGAGCTCGGTAAGTCCGCCTCCAGCGAAACGGCGGTGCCACTACGCGTGGTCCTCACTGTGCGGCCGAGGTACCCCAGAGGACCGGCGTGCGAGGTCCTCCAACAGAGCCACCGCCGCATGAGCCCTCTCATACGGGATGAACAAATGATCATGATGAAACCCTGCCACGATATTGCAACTCAGTCCGGCGTCCGCCAACTCCCCGGCCACGACCGCGGTCAATCCCACTGCATCCAAGGAGGAATGCACACGAAGCACGATCCAGCCGGCCACGTAGTCGTACCTCAGCCCCGCCGCCTCGGCCTCCCCCACGGGCACCACCAACGTGATCCCTTCGGGTTCGGTGACGGTGACAATCGGGGTGACACCTGGAGGAACGGCGTCTTCCACGGTGGTGAATACATAACGGCCAGAATTCAACATCGGCCGCATATCGGTCAGTAGTTTCTGCAAGTCGGTCTCACCGGTCACGAAGCACACTCTACGCACCACAGCGACCGGCACCCCCTCCCCGAAAGATTGCGCGGCCCCGGTCACACGCTCCGTGCCGCCGCCGTCCGCTGACCCGTCCGGGATTCCGTCCTGGGCTCGTCCCGTCCGACGACTTACCCGCGGAATGCGACCGAACGGGGGAGGCGTGTTCTCGGAATGCGGAGCGGAACATGGTAGCGGGGAGCCGTCCCCCTGTGATGGTGCTCCAGCGGAGCCACGGGGCGCCGAACGGGAAGGTGGTGCGCGAGCGCGGCCCCCTTCGCCATCGAGGAGTTCGAAAATTCCGACCATCGGGGTTACACCCCTCACCACCTCATCGGGCAAACCATCGGCAGCGGTGCGGGCACGGGCGCCAACTCATCTCACCGACCGATAACACATCGGCTCCGCCCGGGCCTCCCCCATCTCACCCCGGCAATCCGCTATCACACGCGTCTCACCTGCCTCAGGACACACCTCCGGCTCAATCCGAAAACTTTCACACTTTCTTGATCCAAGTTCGACATCATGACGTAGGCTTCCGTTCGTTCGGTGCCAGGTCCCGTCGACGGAACGCCAGGATCGAACCGTTCCGCGTTTCCTTCTGCTGTCATGAGCAAGGAGTTGTACATATGTCCGGATTGAGCCGCCGAGGATTACTCACCAGTGCCGCGTTCGCCGGGGCCGGACTGGTAGCGGCGGATGTCGTCGCCGGCACCCGGCCGGCGGTCGCGGCGGGAGCGGGAGCGACGGGGGGAGCGTGCGCACCGGCGTTCGACTCCATCACCGTGCAGCCCGGGGACACGCGGTACGACAGTTTCCTGCGCGCGCACAACACCCGATTCACCGGCAGACCGGATCAGGTGACCATCGCGACCTCTCCGGATCACGTGGCCGAGGCGCTCGGCCGGGCCGTGGCGGCCGACCGGCGGGTCGCGGTCCGCTCCGGAGGGCACTGCCTGGAGGACTTCACGGCGTCTTCCGAGGTCAAGGAACTCATTGACCTCTCACAGATGGCGGATGTCCACTTCGATGAGTCGCGGAACGCCTTCTCGGTGGGGCCGGGTTCGATCGTGGCCCCGACGCAGCACACCCTCTTCAAGGGGTGGGGCGTGCACATACCCTCCGCCGGCTGTTCCGAGGTGGGTCTCGGCGGACACATCCTCGGCGGCGGCTACAACTTCTACTCCCGCATCCACGGAGTCGCCATAGATTACCTCCATGCCGTCGAGGTAGTCGTGGTGGACGCCGACGGCCAACCTCGCACCATCGTGGCGACACGCAAGGCCAACGACCCGAACCGGGACCTGTGGTGGGCTCACACGGGCGGTGGCGGCGGCAACTTCGGCGTGGTCACTCGGTACTGGCTGCGTACACCGAGCACGAAATCAGCCGTCCCCGAAAAACTTCTGCCCCGTGCCGGGAACCAGCGGGTCAGAGTGGTGCAGTGGTCCTGGGAATCCCTGTCACGACAGGCGTTCACCACACTCGTCCGTAATTTCTGCCGATGGTTCGAACTGAACAGCGCCCCGGGGGCGAAGGGTGTCCAGGTCTGGGCCTCGCTCTCCGCGTCCCACCAGTCGGCCGGCGTGATCGGCCTGATGGCCGGTGTAGAGGACACGGTCCCGGGTGGTGAGGCCATGCTTGACGCGATGTTCGCGGATGTCACCGCGGGCGCCCACCTCAAGGTCGCGTCGGACACGAAGTACAACCTGCCGTGGCTGGACCGGGAGAACTGGTTCTGGGGACCACCCGGACGTCAGAAGGACAAGACCTCGGACCTGCGGAAGAGTTACACCGAGGAGCAGATAGCCACGATCTATCGGTACCTTACCGACGACTCCATCAACAATCCGGGCGCGCAGGTGAACCTGGCCGCCATCGGCGGAAAGATCAACACCGTACGCCAGGACGCGACCGCCTACGCGCATCGGGACACGATCCTGCGCGCCTACTTCACACCCGGCGTATGGAGAAGTCAGGACCAGGACGCCGCCCACGTGACGTGGGTGCGTAAGCTCTACCGGGATGTGTACAGGAGGACCGGGGGCGTTCCGGTGCCCGACTCCATCAACGGCGGTGCGTACATCAACTATCCGGATGTCGACCTCGCCGATCCGGAGTGGAACACTTCCGGCACACCGTGGCACGCGTTGTATTACCGAAAGAACTACGCACGGTTGCAGCAGGTCAAGAAGGCTTACGATCCG
The DNA here is from genome assembly GCF_014141535.1 of Streptomyces alkaliphilus. GTDB lineage: Bacteria > Actinomycetota > Actinomycetes > Streptomycetales > Streptomycetaceae > Streptomyces > Streptomyces alkaliphilus. Next base: position 6,247 of record NZ_VKHT01000023.1, read on the forward strand.
CGCAACGTGTTCCGACACGCGCTGTCGATCCGGCCTGCCTGACCCGGTATCGACACGGGGCGCCTCCTCGGCCGGCACAGGTCGTGGCCGGTGGGCGCCCCGTTGCCATTCCCACGGACCCGGGAGTGCGGAGCGCGTCACTCGGCCGCCGCGAGACCCACGCGGGTCCCGGGGTCGTTCTCGCACAGGAGCGGTGTTCCGAGCGCCCGGGAGAAATCTCTCGGGTCAGTTCTCCCCGGCCGGCCGTCACGACCTCCTCGGAGGTTCGCCCGGTCCCACGCCCGGGATCAGGATTCAGCAGAGATGGTAGGGAAACCACAATGGCAGCGACCCCATCCGGCGTCGGGAAGATCGCTGATTTCTACGAGGGCCTGGGGCGGGTTCTCAACGCGGTCTGGGGCGAGAACCTGCACTACGGCTACTGGGAGGATGAGGCCGACGACAGCACCGTCGAGGTCGCCACGGCCCGGCTGACCGATTTGCTCATCACCCTGCTCGCCCCCGCCACCGGGGCGGCGATCCTCGACATCGGTTGTGGTGTGGGGAAACCCGCGCTCCAGCTCGTCGCGGCCAGGGACGTGCGCGTCACCGGCATCGCCATCAGCGATGTGGAGATCGAACAGGCCACCACACGCGCCGTGGAGGCCGGTCGATCGGACGTGACCGCCTTCCGGAACGCCGACGTGATGGCACTGCCGTTCGCGGACGGGTCGTTCGACGGCGCGTGGGCCATCGAGTCGATGCTCCATGTACCGGATCGCGGCCGGGCGCTCGCCGAGACGGCCAGGGTGTTGCGTCCCGGCGGGCGGCTGGTGATCGCCGATACCGTCGAGATCCAGCCGGTGGGCCCCGAGGGCCGCGAAATTCTCGACGAGATTTGCGCCACTTACCACGTGAGTTCGTTCGCCGACGCTGCCGAGTACTCCGAACTGTTGGTCGCCAATGGCTTCATCGATGTCGAAATCCGTGACATCAGCGACAAGGTGATGCGAACGGGTGTGATCATGGCCGAGGCGGTTCGGGCCCGACGCGACGAACTGGCCCGAATCAACGGTGCGGAACCGGTGGACCAGTACATTGACCTCATGCGCCGTGCGGCGGCCAGCCCGGACAACGGATACCTCGTGATGCGCGCGACACTGGACCCGGCCCGCAGTTCCTGACCCCGGGCTCGCGGTGCCCGACACTCCCTCGGGAGCACGGTGCCCGGCGGGCCCGGCCGCGGCATCGCCGGCACCTCGGCGGCGGGTGGTCCCAGCCCCGCCCGCGTTTCATCCGAGTGTGTCGGTGCGACGACCGCTGAGGTTGTCGCACCGGCCCGATGACGGGGGCAGCGGACTCTCCGTGCCCGGGCACGGCACCGCCGGAGCCGAGACGTGTGCGGGCACCGCCCGGACGGCCTCGAGCCCGAATGGAGGAGACCGCCGAACCCGCGCCCGTTGGAGGACCCCGGTACGGCTGCTCCGAATGCCGCGACGCGGCGCGACCCATCGGCGGAGCATGTGGAACCCCCGGAAAAGAGTGACGCTCCCTGTCACTTTTGGCATGGATGATGAATGACATGAGCAAGGAGACCTCCCCCCAGAACGTCGCCCGGAACACTTCCGGGGAAGCCCGGCTCGCGAATCGGATCGCGCTCGTCGCCGGGGCCACCCGCGGTGCGGGGCGCGCCCTCGCCGTTGAGCTCGGCCGTGCCGGTGCCACCGTTTACGTCACCGGCCGCACCACCCGCGAACGCGCCAGCGAAGTGGGCCGAACCACCGAGACCATCGAGGAAACCGCCGAACTCGTCACCGCCGCCGGCGGCACGGGCATCGCCGTCCCCACCGATCATCTGGAGGAGGAGCAGGTACGCGCCCTCGTGCAGCGGATCGAACTCGACCGGGGGCGGCTCGATATCCTGGTCAACGACCTCTGGGGCGGCGAGCACCTCCTCACGACCTCGGTCTTCGGCAAGAAGAGTTGGGAGACCCCGCTCGCCGACGGCCTGCGCATCCTGGATCTCGGAGCCCGCTCACACGTGATCACCGCGGCACTCGCACTGCCGCTCCTGATTCGCTCGGACGCCCCGCTGCACGTGGAGGTCACCGACGGCACCGCCGTCTCCAACCGCCGCTACCGCGAGAACATGTACTACGACCTCGCCAAGAACGCCCCGATCCGGCTGGCCTTCGGACTGGGCCAGGAACTGGCGGAGTACGGGGGCACGGCGGTCGCCGTCTCACCGGGCTTCATGCGCTCGGAGCAGATGCTCGCCCACTTCGGCGTGACCGAGGAGAACTGGCGCGACGCCATCGCCAAGGAGCCCGCCTTCGCGATCGCTGAATCCCCCTCCTACCTCGCCCGAACGGTCACAGCCGTGGCGGCCGACCCGAACCGGGCCGAGCGGTGGAACGGCAAGTCCACCTCCAGCGGGGAACTCGCGAAGGTCTACGGGGTGCGGGACGTGGACGGCAGCCAGCCGAACGCCTGGGCCTACTTCGAGGACGTCATCCACAACGGGAAGGAAGCCTCCGTGGAGGACTATCGCTGAGTCTCCGGCTCCGCCCCGTACAGAGTGGCCAGGGCCAGTGCGCGCTCGCGGAAGCGAGCGCGCAGGTCCGCCGGAGCCAGCACCTCCACATCCGCTCCCAACCTGCTGAGCTGATCGAAAGCGACATCCTGCGACTCCATCGGTAGATCGAGTGTCACCAGTCCGGTCGTGTCCGGTCTGCTCGCGCCGCTCAGCGCCTCCTCGACACCGGCCTCGTCCACCACCGCGGGCAGGCGGCGCAGCCCCTGTTCGGTCAGACGGACGGTGACGATCATATGCAGCAGTCTCCGGGCAAACCCGGCCGCGTGGGTCTCCCAGTGCGCGGCCAGGTCGAAAGCCGTGTCGCGCACGAACGGCTCCTCCGCGCCGGGAACAAGCGCCGTGACCCGGTCGGCCCGATAGGTGCGCCACGCTCCCCCCTTCGGCAGCCGACCCACCAGGTACCAGACGCCCGCCTTCAGGACCAGTCCGTACGGTTCCACCGTTCGGGACACGCTGGAGGGCCGTGCGCCGTCGCGGCCGGGCCGCGTATAGATCAACTCGACGGTGCGGTCGGACCATACGGCACGTGCCAGCTCCGGCAGCACTCGGGGCGTGGACGGTTCACGGAACCAAGCCGGCGCGTCGAGATGGAACCGGCGCACCGACGACTCCGCTGCCGCCCGCACCGACGGAAGCAGGCCAGCCGTCAGCTTCAGGCGGGCAGTGTCCGCCGTGTCGGACCACCCCAGATCCCGCAGCACCGTGGGCAGCCCGGAGAGGAACAGCGTCTCCGCCTCAGTGGTGTGCAGCGCGGTGAGTCGGGACCGGTATCCCGGCGCCAGATGGTAGCCACCCACTCTCCCCTGCTCCGATCTCACGGGAATGCCGGCCTCTTGTAATGCCTGGACATCACGGATCACCGTGCGCTTGGAAACGTCCAGCTCACGCGCGAGAACGGCGGCGGTCAGGCCGGGGTTCACCTGGATGAGGAGAGCCATACGGATGAGACGGGCGGCGCGCATGGCCCAATGATCGTCGACCGGATACCCCGGTGTCGGCCCCGACCGGCTTCCGGACGATGTCCGCGCTCGCGGCCCGTCCCGATTTCACCCCGGGTGTCGGGACAGCTGGACGCCGGAAGCCCGTCGGAGAACAACCACGGGTGGACGAGCCGTCCGGCTTTCTGAGCAGGCTTCTCCTGGTCCGCGCAGTCGTGCCGATGCGCTCCTCGCGACGCGATCTCGCGAGCGGAAAGGCCGGCGTCCCCGGTGAGGCGTGGCCGGGGGACGCACCGGCGTGAGTGTGGTAACCCGCGTGCTGTGTCGAACCGGGCGGGGCAGGTGGGGCATGGGTTGTGTGGAGAAGCGTGCCGAAGCGGTGGCCCTGTCGCTTTCGGGGAGTGATCCCGAAGGAGACGGGCGAGGGGCGGTTCCAACCCCTGTCCGTCCGACCGTCCCCGGGCGTGGCTCGTGGGTGGGACGCGATACCGGCGGCTTGTCGTCGGTCGGGGCGGGGCCGGAGAACCGGGTGACGGGCGGCAGCCGACACGCGCGCCACGACCTCACCGGACCTCGCCCACTGAGGGCCCACTGCTCGGGAAATGCGATCCGCTACGCGTCGGTCGCTCCCTCCACGAACTGTTTCCCGCTTCCTGGTGCCCCAGTGCCCTCCGGCGTCGGGGCACCGGCCGGGAATCGACGGAGAAAGGCCATGACCATGACGACGACCAGGACGGTGACGACCGTACAGATGAGGCTCACCGTCACCAGGCCGTTCGTGAAGGCCTCACGCGCGCCGGCCAGAGCGACGGAACCGAGGTCCTCCGGCATGCGTGAAACCTCGTCCACCGCGGAGCCGATGGTGTCACCGATGGCGGAAGCGGACTCCTCCGAAACCCCCTCCGGGAGAGCCTCGGTGGCCCGGGACCGGTAGAAGGCGGTGCCGATGCTGCCCAAAACGGCTATGCCCATGCCGAGGCCAACCTCGTGGCAGGTCTCCGAAATGGCGGAGACCCCGCCCGCCTTCTCCGGCGGCGCCGAGGAGATCATCATGTCCGTACCGAGGGCGATGGTCGGGGCAACTCCGAAGTTCAACAGGCCCAACGCGACCATGACCGTGATGAGCCCGCTGTCGACATCGACCCGTGTCAGCGCCGCGAAGCCGATGACGGCGATCGTCAGTCCGACCACCATCACCGAGGCCGAGCGCATCCAGCGCAGTGCCAGCGGTGCGAGCAGGGCCCCGGTCACCCCGCCGATACTGCCCGGCAGCGAACAGAGCCCGGCTTTCAAGGGGGAGAGCCCCACGACCATCTGAAGGTACTGCGCGACGAAGAACTGCGCGCCCGACATGACGAAGAGCGCGAGGCCCATCGTCGCCAACGAGACGGAGAAACTCCTAGCGCGGAAAAGCCCGAGGTCGACCAGAGGATGGGCGATCCCCCGCTGGCGCAGGACGAAGGTCACGCCCAGGGCGAGGCCACCGACGAGCAGCAGGGCGGGCAGCACGGCGAACCCATCACCGGCAAGCTTCTTGAGACCGTAGACGCTGATCAGCAGCGAGGTGAGCAGCAGAATCATGCTGGCGAAGTCGATTTTCCCCGGGTTGGGATCCCGGTACTCGGGCAACAGAAGCGGACCCAGTAGGAGCAGCAGGACCATCGCCGGGACCGCCAGCAGGAAGACCGAGCCCCACCAGAAGTATTCGAGCATCAGACCGCCGACAAGCGGGCCCATGGCTCCGCCCACCAGGAAGCAGGCGATCCAAATACTCAGCGCGAGAGACCTCTGCCGATCATCGAGGAACATGTTCCGGATCAACGACATCGACGAGGGCATCAGAGTCGCCCCGGCGATACCGAGCAGCGCACGGCTGACGATCAGCATCTCGGTGTTGATGGAAAAGGCCGTCAGGAGCGACGCCACCCCGAAACCCGCCGCTCCGATCAGCAGCAGACGACGACGTCCGATTCTGTCCCCCAGCGTGCCCGCGATGATCAGCAGGCCGGCGATCAGGAAACTGTATATATCGACAATCCACAGCAGTTGCAGGCCGCTCGGGCCCAGGTCGGCGCTCAGATGGGGAACGGCCAGGTGCAGAACTGTGACGTCGAGAGTGATGAGCAGCGCGGGTAAGGAAAGGACGCCGAGAGCTGTCCATTCCCGCTTCCCGGCACGTGCCCGGGGCTGAGCGATGGAGTCAGGGATCATGGCGGAAAGCCCAATGAGTTACGAGCGGGGGAAGAGTCCACTCTGCCGGTCAGAGTACTTTCGGTCTCCTCACGGTATCGACCCGGGCCGATACCGGCCCCCACCGAAGGCCGGCGGGAAGGCGGCCCACCGGATCGGGGAGCCGGGGCTGGGGGAGCGTCGGTGAAACCGTCAGGAGATGTGTGCGCGTGCCGTGATGACGGCCATGCCGCTCGGCAGCACGGAGATGTCCTCGGCGTCAAGGCCCGCGCGGGAGAGCAGCGCCACGAATTCGTCCGTCGTCCGCTCGCGACCACCCGCGGCTCCGAAGAGGGAGAGCATGTAAAGGTCCATCAGGGCCGGCAGGTGACGGGAACCCTCGCCCCCACCCGGGGCACGCGATGTACCCGCGGGGGCCGTCGGGGAGGTCATTGCGAGATCAATGACCATCAGTCGGCCCGAATCCGGCATGGCGGAGGCACACGTCCGTAGAATTTTCACCGCGTCCTCATCACCCCAGTCGTGCAGAACATGACTGAGGATGTACAAATCCGCTCCTGGTGAGACCTCGATGAAAAAATCACCGGCCAGGGCTGTGCAACGATGAGTGAGCTCCTCCTCGGCGACGCGCTTCTCCGCCAGAGAAACGGTGCCGGACAGATCCAGGATGACGCCGCTGCTACCGGGCGTGCGGTGCAACAGTTCGCACATTAGGTGGCCGTTGCCACCTCCGACATCCACGATGCTCTGATAACGGTCGAAGGTGACGAACTCGAAGATTTCGTCCAGTTCCAGGCGGAGTCCGGCTTCCTGTGAAAGGTCGAAGTCCGTGCGTCGTTCGGGCTGCCGTTCCAGGTGGTCGAAAAGGCTGCTCCCGTGCAGGTGTCGGAACGCCGAATCACCCGTCCGCAGAGTGTGATCGAACTCCGCCCAGGTCGCTCCGACCTCATTCGCCAGGAGCATCGCGGTGGGATGCGCTGTTCCGGGTGTGTCCGGTAGGAGAGTGCTCCCGAGCGAGGTGAGTGAAAAGGCGCCATCGGCCTCTTCGACGACATCGAACGAGGCGAGAGCACGCAGCAGTCGGTGGAGGGCCACGGTGTGGGCGCCCACCTCCCGGGCGACCTCCGCGACCCGCCTACCACCCCCGCTCAGGGCCTCGGGCACACCGAGTCGTACGGCGGCGCACAGCACCTTCGATACAAGCTGCCCGTAAAGCAGCATACGCATCCGTGCGGCGTCTTCCCGGCTTGTACGGTCGATCAATGACCTCGCCCCCTTGGGTGGTGAGTGGACGTCCACCGTGCCGCCGGTGTCGTGATGGGCGGCACGGTGGTTTCGGCCGTCGGCCGGGTTCGTGCTACTTGGTCGCGACGATGACGCCGTGGGGTGTCCAACCGGGGAAGGGGATGCGCTCGGTGCTGCGGAAGCCCGCCGCGCGCAGGCACTCCTCGTGCTGCCCCCATGAATAGATCATGCCGCCCTCGGCAGGCAGGGAGGCGAAATAAACGCTGTCCAGGGCGGCGACGATCGGGCCGTCACCCTCGTCGTCGGACATGGAGTTGAAGATCACCAGCCGCCCGCCCTCCGGCAACGCCTCATACGCACGCCTGAGCAGCGCGGTGTTCTCCTCCGGCGTCCAGATGACGAGTTGATGGGCGAACATCACCACATCGCAACCGGTTGGCAGCGGATCCCTGAACATGTCTCCGGTGACGACCGAAATCTGTTCGCCGAGGCCGGCCTGCGCGATCTTCTTCTCGGCGATGGATGCGGAGGCGGGAATCTCGAACACGGTGATCCGCAGATCCGGGTTGGCCCTGGCCAACGCGATCGCGTTGACCGCGTCGCCACCACCGCAGTCCAGAAGGTGTTCGCACCCGACAAGATCCAGTTTCTCCGCCAGATGCCTGTTGGCCAATTCGGACCACGAGCACATGTACCGGTAGAAAACCTGCTCCAAGTGAGGGTTCTCGGACAGTCGGTGGTACAGGTCACGCCCCGAACCGCGCACCCGTCGCAAGCCGACGTTGCGGTTCTCACGCAACGAGTCGGTGAAGTCGAGCTGTCCCTCGTACACGATGTACTGCTCGAAGGCGACCGTGTCCTTGAAGCGCTGCCAGTCGCCCTGATCCATGAGGCTCTCTATGACCTCGGCGAGCCGGTACCGACCGTCCCGCTTGATGGTGATGCCCAGCGACGTGCAACCGAGGAGCAGGATGTCGACGGCCCGCTCCTGCAATTCGAGCGCATCACGGATCTCCTCCCTGGTCAGTCCCTCTTTCTTGCCCAGCAGCTCGGGGAGACCCAATTCGCAGGCCGCGTTGAGGTACTGGAAGGCCGCGTGCCCGAAGAGAATTCGGGAAAGCCCGTCCATGTCCAGGTTGGTGGTGCCGTCCTGCGGAATCGGTGCGGTGGCGTTCATGAGTGCTCTGCCTTTCTCATGTGGTCGAGACCGGTCACTGATCGAGTGCGCCCGAATCGGAACGCTCACGGGTTGCGGCGGGCCCGGGGCCGGAAGCCGGCTCGGGAAGTGCGCCCGCCCGGAGGCGGTGGAACTGTTCGATGACGCCGACAGCGGGACGATGCGAGCGAACAGTGGCGAGGAGACTGGGTGATTGGCCGCCCACGAAGTGCTGACAGACACCCTTGTGGGCGTCGTACGTGGCGTCCAAAGCCGCACGGAACTCCTCGAGCAGTGCCGGACGGGTCCCGGCCAGCCAGGCCCAGGACGCCCGGGAGGCGCCCAGCGCGGTCACCAGGGCTTCGTGGTCCCGCCAGCGCAGTCCGCTCATCTGCGGAGGAGCCACCGGAGGCATCAACGTCGGACGAATCTCGTTCCGGTACTGCTGCCTGTCGGCCTCCCCCGCGAACCGCAGGGCGGCGCGGCAGGCCCACATCAACCGGCTCGCCACGGCGGCCGCGGGGGCTGCGAGTTCCGTGTCCTTCTCATCCGCCGCTGCTCTCATGCTGTTCAAAGCGAGTGCGCAGCCCTGTGAGAGAACCATGAAGACGTGGTGTCCACGTACCCAGCGCCGCAGCCCGTCGAACGGCTCGGGCTCATCGGTCCGTCCGGGGGGCCCGGGAACGGGGAACGGCTCCGGGACCCGCGAGGGGGTGGCCAGCCAGCACAGCAGGGCATCGAAACCGGCGATGAGGTCCCGCCATGCGGAGGTCTCCAGGTCGGTACCACCCCTCTCGATGAGTTCAACAATGCCGGTCTCGGCACGCAGAGCCGCGGCGACGAGGAGAGCCAGCGGTTCACCGACATGTCGTTCGATACCGAACGCCAGATCGTTGTCCCGGTTGGGCGGAGACTCCCGCGGATCCTCACCGACGGGGGCGCTGGGAACCCGCCCGAACTCGGCGCGGGCAGTGGTGAGCAAGCCGGACAGACTTGTACGGTTCGACGGATCGGACAGATGGGCTGCCAGCCGGGGCAGCCCTGCCGGTTTGGCATCCGGGAGGGCCGGTACCGCCACGGGTAGGTCTTCCGGACACCCGAGGGGGAACGGGACCGTGGCAACACGGTGCAGGTGGTCGGTCATCGTCTCTCCTGCTCGTTTCGTCGGAAGGGCAACGGCACCCACCGGTCGTGGCGCGAACCCCCGCCCCTCGGGCGAGCCGGCGGGTTTCGGCCCCGGGCCCGCCCAGGCCGGCCGGGCGACCCGGCCCCGTACGCCTCAGCGGGATTTGACCAGGGGCTTACCCAGGGGGAGACGCCTGCCTCCGGTCGCGCTGTGCATGACGCTGGCAAAGACGTACATGCCGATCACGATGAACAGGAACATCGTCGTGATGCCCACATAGATGAGCCAGGGATCACCGGGCGCCGTGGGGTTGTGGATGCTCTGGTCGATGGCCTGCTCGATCGACCCGTAGAGGGAGAGCAGGGTGAGGGACACCACGATGAAGAGGAAGGTGAAAGCCCGGGGAAGCCGGAGCGTCGTAAGGGTGAGAAGGAGGATCACGACGCACCAGACGAGGACGAAGTTCGATGTGGCCTGGCGTTGCTGAATGTTCTCGAACTCCCCCATCCAGTTGTTGTTCAGGCTCACGCTCAGTACCGAGAAACTCAGCCAGAAGGTACCGAACAGCCCGTATACCGCGGCGAAAACCCCGTCCCCCAGACGCATGGACCAGACTGCGGCCATCAAAAGGAGGATGGCGCTGCTGAACACCATGATGGGTATCTGGGCCACCAGCGAGTTGGCGGGGATACTGACGTCCTTCAGGTAGAAGGCGAGGGAAATGGAGCCGATCAGGAAGCCGGAGAATCCCAACAGCGCCGGCTGATGGGCGAGGCCGCCATCGGGGGACTCTCTCCGGGATCCACCGGCAGGAACCGATTTCTCCGGGTCCGGGGAGACACCGGACGCAACTTTCGCCTGACTCATCTTACTGTTTCCTTTCCTGTGAGAGTAAAACAGAAGTGGAGGCTCGAGGGCCTCGCTCTTGAGCTGATTCAGCGGCCTATACGGCCGCGAACCCGCTGCACACGCGGAATGGCCTCCGAGGATGCCCAGGAATCCGACGCGGGGAGGTGTTGGGCGAGGTCGGCGAGGACGGGATGCTCGAAGACCAGCCGGAGCGGCACCCGGGTGCCGATACGCGCCGCGATTCTGCCGGTGAGGCGGGTGGCGAGGAGGGAATGACCACCGAGAGCGAAGAAATCATCCCCGGCACCGACACCGGTAACCCCCAACAACTCCTCCCAGATCTCCGCCAGCAACCGCTCCGCCACGGTCTCCGGA
>NZ_VKHT01000230.1 GCF_014141535.1 Streptomyces alkaliphilus
CCCTCGCGCTCTTCCTCCTCGCCCTCCCCCTCCACCTGACCGGCGCCCCCGCGTGGCTGTGGGGCCCGCCCTACGCGGCGGTCTACGTCACCGGCGGTGGGGAACGGGCGCTGGAGGGGTTGCGCGCACTGCGGGAGAAGACCCTCGACGTGGACCTGCTGATGGTCGTCGCGGCGCTCGGCGCCGCCTCCATCGGACAGCCCATGGACGGCGCGCTGCTCATCGTGATCCTCGCCTCCGTCCCCGGCTCCGGCGTGACCGCCCGGGTGACCGCCGGGGACGCCGGAGCCCCCGACCACCCGGGCGGCCGGCAGGTCACGGTCGCGGTCGGCAGCCCCCGGCTGCTCGCCGACCTGTCCGCCCCGGTCGCCGCCCCGGCCCGCCGGCTCGTCGCCGACCTGGAGGCACGCGGGCGCACCGCCGTCGTCGTCCTGCGCGACGGCCGCCCGGCGGGGGTGCTCGGGCTCGCGGACCGGCTGCGCCCCGACGCCGCCGGCGCCGTGGCCGACCTCGCCGCGCTGACCGGCTCCCGGCCGCTGCTGATCACCGGCGACAACCCGGGAGCCGCCGGCCCCGTGGCCGCCGAGGCCGGCATCGACCCGGACCGGGACGTGCGGGCCGGCCTGCTGCCCGCCGACAAGGTGACCGCCGTGCGGGAACTCGAGGCGGCCGGCAGGCGCGTACTGGTGATCGGCGACGGCGTCAACGACGCGCCCGCGCCGGCCGCCGCGCACACCGGCGTCGCCATGGGGCGGGCCGGCTCCGACCTGGCCGTGGAGACCGCCGACGCGGTCGTGGTCCGCGACGAACTCGCCGCCGTCCCCACCGCCGTGGCGCTCTCCCGCCGGGCCCGCCGCCCGGTGGTGCAGAACCTGGTGATCGCCGGTGTCTTCATCGTCGCCCTGATCACCCGGGACCTGATCACCCGGGACCTGGTCGGCCACCTGCCGCTGCCGCTGGCCGTGGCCGGCCACGAGGGTTCCACCGTGTTGGTCGCCCTCAACGGCCTGTGGTTGCTGCGCGAGTCGGCCCGGCAAAACGCCCGTCCCGCATCCGCCCCCGGGCCGGGGGCCGCCGCTCCCGCACCCCCGGCACAGCCGGGGGAACGGGAGCGCCCCGTCACACCCCGAACGTCACACCCCGCACCACCCCGCCGCGGCGGGGTCACGGCCACCGACCACGGACCGCACAGCCCGCGTCGGCCCCACCGGCACCACCGGCACCACCGGCACCACCGGCACCACCGGCACCACCGGCCGCCCCGGCGGAACGGATTCACCCGGGGCCGGGCCGGCCCCGGACGGTCACGCCGCCAGGGCTCGGCGCAGGCGACCGGCCTCGGTGACCGCCCGACTCCCGCCCTTCCGGTCGGCCGGGGCGTCCAGCCACGCGTGATCGCCGCGTGCCCCGCACGCCTCCACCGATCCGGCCGCCGCCGCCAACAGGTCGGCGACACCGCGCGGGGGCGTGCCCCCCGGGGCGAGCAGGACGGGCAGCACCACCGAGAGCACCGCCCACGCCGTCGCCGGCGCCCCCGCCGAGGCGAGCGTGGCCAGGGCATCGGCGATCCGGTTGACCTTGACCGCCCCGACCCCGATCACCTCCGCCAGGTCGGTGCCCAGTCGGACGGTGTCCAGGGTGCCCCGACCGGCCAGGGCGAGGATCGCGTCCACCGTCGCCAGCCGGTCGTCGGTGTGCCGGGCGCCCAGCCCGTAGGCGATCGCCAGGTGCAGGGCGGGCCCGGCCGGCCCCGGCGCCTCGGCCAGCATGATCAACTGTCCGGTGTCCGGGCGGTCGTTCCACCTGGCGGAGTTCGCCAGCGACGGCACGAGGTGGACCGCCACCGCGTCGGGCCGGTGCGGCAGCATCGACGCCCACTGCCGCGGCGAGGAGTACCCGCAGCCGCACCAGTGCTCGGAGGAGGCGCGAGCGGAGGGAGCCGGGTACCCGCCGCCGAGTTCGGGGAGCGCAGGCAGCGCCGCCGCCACCTCGGGTGAGGGAGCGGAGACCGCCTCCGGGCGGGTGTCCCCCCTCCACACGTGCGCCGTCATCCGCCCGGAGGGGAAGTCCGGCAGGCCGGGGCCCTCGATCCACCCGGCGAACCGCGCCCCTTCCGGGGTGCCCAACTCCCTCGCCCGTTCGGCGAGCCCCGTCGGGTCGTCGGCCGGCCGGCACCGCAGCAGCGCGAGGTCCAGATCCACCGGACCGGCCTTCGCCCCCGCGTCCCGGTACAGCCGCAGCCGCTCCAGCAGGGTGCCGGGAGCCAACGCGCCGGACTCGTCGTCCGGTGTGGACAGCAACAGCGGCGGCGCCCCGGAGATCAGCATCTCGGTGACCTCCAGGACGCGCCGGCGGCGGGAAGCGGAGAACCTGGCGTGCCGACAGTCCGCCTTCTCCACCATCCGCCGGGCCTTCCCGAGGTCGACGGACACGAGCCCGTCGGCCGCCGCCACCATCGGCAGCAGCAGATTGAAGTCACTGTGCCGCAGCCACTCCCGGTAACCCAGCCACTCCCGGTGGCGTTCCAGGATCGGCTCCAGCACCCCGACCAGCACGGCACGGTCCCGGTGGGCGAGCCGGACGAGGCCGTCCAGGGTCCATTCGTGATCGGCGACCGCGACGCGACCGCGCAGTTCGGCGGCGAGGGCCGATCCCGCCACGGCGGCGAACTCCTCCGGGCCGGCCGCCGGCGCCGGCAGCGGGCGCGGGGCCCGGGGCTCGGGCAACACGTCGGGCAGCGGCTCGGCCGGGCCCTCGCCGTGAGGGGTGAGGAGCTGCGGGGCGTCGAGGAGTTCGGCGGCCCGGGGCAGGAGGCCGGCCCCCAACAGGTCCGCGGAGGCGACCAGTTCCTCACGCGCCGCCCGGTCCGCGTGGCGCACCCGCCGACCGACCACCCGCAGGGCGCGTTCGCACAGGGCGGTGTCGGTGTGTCCGAACACCTCACCGACGGCGGGCAGGAGGAGGGGCACGGTCTCCGGCCGGGCCCGCATCACGGCATCGAGCAGCGACAACTGCGCCCGGATCAGCTTCTTCTCACCGCGGAAGAACGCCGCGCGGGACATCTCGCCGAGCCGCTCGACCGTCAGTAGCTCCGCCTCCCACAACCGGCGCAGCGTCTCCTGCGCGTAGCCGGCGGCCGGGGTCGGCGCCTCGGCGAGGAGGCGGACCCAGTCGCCGGTGCGATCGGCGGCCTCCGCGTCGGTGGGGTCCAGGGCCCGCAGCAGTGCCACGTGGAAGCGGGTGTCGGACAGCGGGTGGCCGGAGCGGGCCGAGACCGCGATCGCGGTCTCGATCAGGGCCTCCCGGTCGAACAGACCCTCCCCGGCGAGGTGGGCCAGGGCCCCGGCCCAGGTGTCCAGGGGGTGCGGCCCGGCGGCACCGTAGGGGTCGTGCGGGTCGTACAGCCGGCCCGACAGCTCCCGGGTGTCCAGCAGGACGGGGACCGCCCGGGCGGTCAGCGGGTCCTCCCGCAGCACCGTGAGGAGGTGACCGGCCGGTTCACCGGGGGCGGGAGCCTCCCCGGCGTCCGCTGGCGGGGCATCGGTGCGGTGGGTCCCCCGGGCCCGTCGAGCCCTCCTGGCCTGTCGGCGCCGTTGGACGCGCTCGTACACCGCCTGGTGCACGCGCCCGCTCCAGCCCGTCACCACCCCTTCGGTGACCGGCGGTTCCACGCCCGCCGCGTCCGCCAGGCGGATCAGGAGATCCACCTCCCACGGCTGCAACCCGGAGCGGTCCGCGAACCGTTCCACCACCTTCGCCAGGAACTCCGGCGACCGACCGGCCAGCACCTCCCGGAACGGGGTGGTGTCCCCCCAGCGGAAGAACTCGCGCGAGGCGGCCAGCCAGGTCGCGCAGGCCACCGGACCCGTGTGGCACCCGGTACCGGCGAGATGGGCCGCCCGGTGCACCCCCGACTTGCCCCAACGGTTCTCCCGGCGCAGTCGCTTGAGCTCCGGGACCAGGGCGCGGCGCGCCGCGTCGTCGAGGTCGGCCAGCAGGATCGGTATCTCCCGCTCGGCGGCCTCCTCAACCGCCCGGAGCAGCGCGGCGGAGGGGTCACCGCCGGCCTTCCGCCGCAACCGGGCGAGGGTCTTCGGGTCGGCGGCGCGGACGTCGGGGCGGGAGTCGCGGGTGTCGGGAGCGGTCGTCGTGCTCATCGGGAACTCCCGGTGGAGGTCGGGGCCGCGGCCGGTCCGAAAACGCCGCCGCGCCGGTGGAGGATGCGGACGGCGAGAACGTGCTTGCAGGGGCCGCGCCGCCCCCGGTGGTCGGCCCACCACTCACAGGTGCAGCTCGGGACGCGGTCGTCGGCGCCGGAGCGCACCAGGTGGACGCGCTCCCCCGAGCGCACCCGGGCCGTGAACGCCCCGGAGGTGCCGACGGTCGTGGCGCCCCCGCCGCCCTCGACGAGGTTCACCGCCCCCTCGGCCACCAGCGCGCGGGCCGCCACCAGACGGGGATTGTGCCGCTCCACCCGGTCCGCCTCGTACGGCAACTCCCGGTGGAAGTAGGCGGCCTCGGTGATGTCGTAACCGACCCGACCGGCGGTTCCCAGCCGGACCAGCGCGGCCCGCACCCGATCGCGCGTCAGCCCCGAGCGCTCGGCGAGCTCCGCCGGGTCCACCCGCGGTTCCCAGGCGAGCAGCACCGCGATCAACTCGGCGTCGGCGGCCGCCTCGTCCCCCGAGAGGGCGTCCAGGACCGCGCCCTCACCGCTGAACCCGCGCGCGACGGCCGGCGAGAGCAACAGCGTCAGCCGCATGCCGGGCAGCAGCACCTCCCAGGCGCCGGCCGGCGGCGCCCCGTTCGGCTCCACCGGCGGTCCGTACAACCGCAGGCCGGTGACGTGCCGCAGCACGCGGTGCAGGACCCCGAGCCGCACCGGGCCCGGCAGGCAGACCGCGCCGGGTGACGGCCGGCTGGAGGGACGCAGGCCGCGACCGGTGGGGACGTACCAGCGGACGGTCCCGTCGGCCCGACCCGCGCGCGGCAGGGAGCGCAGGAACCGCACCGCCTCCGTCGCGTCCAGCTCGGCCCGCAGGTCGAATCCGGCGGAGATGACCTGGGTTTCGGCGAAGCCGCGCAGCCACCGCTCGGGCAGCGGGACCTTCTTCTCCACGACCGCCCCGTCGAGGGTGGTGACCGTCAACTCCTCCGGGCCGACGCGCAGGTGCACGGGGTCGTCGGCGCCGATCCGGCCCAGGGCGTCCCGCAACGGGTTGTTGACGTCGACGTTGGTGGTGCCGTGCAGCACCTCGCCGCCGTCCAACCCGTCGCCGAGGACGTCCAGGCGGGCGTGCACGCCGCAGCAGCCGGAGAAGGACTCGAAGCGCAGCCGATCACCGTGCGCGGTGACCACCGGGTCGCGCAACCGGGCCAGATCGGGGCGGTGATGGCGCGCGGCGGCGACATCGGCCACCGCGAGCAGGGCCGCCGCCGCGGCGGCGGGACGGGTCAGGAAACCGCTGAAGAAGTGCGGTCGCACCGCGGGACCGGCGGGGGTCAGGCCGCCGGAGGTCTCCAGACCGAGGGTCCCGCCGCGCACCGCGGAGGGTCGGGCGTAGGCGTACGCCTGCACGTTGGACGTCATGGCGGGGACGCTAGAACCCGCCTCTGACAACCGCCCGGCGTCCGCGTCCGCGCCCCGGCGCGGAGGCGGGGGCGGGCCGGGGCGAGATGTTGCTCACAGCCGGGACGCGCACCGCGGACCCGGGGGCGCCGCCGGGGGCGGCGGGGCCCCCGGAGCCGGGAGGGCGCCACCGAAACGATCGGACGGGAATCACGGAGGAAAAGAAAAATGTGGGCGGCACCATGGGTGCCGCCCACATTCTCTGTGCGCGAGGGGGGAGTTGAACCCCCACGCCCTTTCGGGCACTGGAACCTGAATCCAGCGCGTCTGCCTATTCCGCCACCCGCGCATTGGGTGTGTCCTCGGATCGATTCTCCCACATCCCGGGGAGTGCTCCCGCACTTTCCCGGATCGGACCCGAGGGACCGGTGGGCGGTGGACCCGCCGACATCCAGAAGGCTAGCACGCGACCGGGACTGCTCTCACATCCGTTTCCGCCGCCCCGCACCCGTCCCCGGGCGGGTGGGAAC
>NZ_VKHT01000231.1 GCF_014141535.1 Streptomyces alkaliphilus
CCCCCGGCCCGTGCCCGGTCCCCCGCCGGGTGTCGGCGTCCCGGCGGTGAGGAGCGGGGGCGTCGACGGGTGGTGACGGGAAGAGCGGGACCGGGCCGGTGTGCCGGTGGTCCCGGTGGAGTCATTCGCGGATGAAGCTGGCTTCGAGGAGGACATCCTCCCGCTCGGCCGCCGTCGCCCCGGTGACGCACGAGGCGTCGACCACGAACACGTCCACCAAGCGGGCGTTCCCCCCGTGCGGGAGCACCACCAGATAGGTCCGGGTGCCCCCGTAGTCGTAGTTCTCCTCCGCGACCAGGGGGGCGTCCCCGCGACCGATCGCCGAGCGGATGCAGCCGGGCACCTCGTCGGTGAGGTCGGAGCCGACGAGGCTCTCCTCCGCCTCCTCGGGGAGTCCGGGGAGAGCGCCCTCCCCCCTCCCGCTTTCCCCGCTCCCGGGGGTTCGATCGCCGCGGTCCTCATCACCGTCGCCGTACGACGGGGCGGCCTCCGTGTCGGGGTCCTCACCGGTCTCCCCGCCCCCGGCGCTCTCCGCGAAGAGATCGACGTCGGTCTCGGAGGCGAGCAGCAGCAGGCGCACCCGGTCCCCCACCTCCCGGGCGTCCGGCACCGGTTCTCCGTCCGCCGCCGCCCCCGACTCGGGAGCGGATTCGGCGGTGTCGTACCGCGGGGCATCGCCCCCACTGGTGGCGAGGTCGTCCCCCCCGCTCCCGAAGAGTGTCGGGAGCAGCATTCCGCCGGTCCCCAGGGCCAGGATGGCCGCCGAGGCCGCGAGAACGAGAGCCGGTCGTCGTCGCCGGGACCCCCCGGGCCCACCGGCCCCGGCCGACCCGACCGATTTCGGGGTTTCCACGGCTTCGATGTCCACCGCGGAAGGGCTCGCCCCGCTCCGGGAAGAGCCCGGTGGAACCCGCGAGGTCGTCGTCGTTTCACGTGAAACAGAAGTGTCACCCGACGCGGGGACGCCCGCGGATTCCCGGTTCTCCCCGCCGGGAGCGCCGTCCTCCGGGGCCTCCGGGGAGGTGGCAGGGCCGACCACGGGGGTGAGCGACAGCGATGACAGGGCCCGATCCAGGCCGGTCGCGACGTCATCCGGCATTCGCAGGTCGTCGTCGAGGTGGGCCAGCTCATCGCGGAGCAGGATCAGGTCCTCCTCGACGGCCCGACACCGCGCGCACTCCCCCAGGTGCGCGCGGACGGAGGCGGTTTCACCGGGGGACAACAGCCCCTCCGCCCACTCCGCGAGCCGCACGTCGTCCGGGTGCCGATCACTCACGGATGTCCACCTCCACCCCTCACCACATCGCTGCCGTCACCGTGCCTCGTCGATGGGACGGATGAGCCGCTTGTCCGGTTCCTCACCGGTGCCGGTGTCACATCGGAAGAGACGCTTCGCGGTGGGTGATCCCCGTCACCCGCCGTCGAGGACCCCGGGTCGGGAGGCGGCTCCTCACGCAGGTGGCGCAAGAGGGGCAACAATCGGGCACGTCCCCGGGCGCACCGACTCTTCACCGTGCCCACCGGGGCGCCGAGGAGCGCGGCGGCCTCCGCGACCGGGTACCCCTGGAGGTCGACCAGGACCAGGGCCGCACGCTGGTCCTCGGGCAGCCGGGCCAGGGCGCGGGCCAGTTCACGACGGAGTTCGCCCCGTTCGGCCGGGACCGCGGCGGACTCCTGCGGCTCGAGCAGGGTCTCCAGTCGTTCCGGCTCGGGCAGCGGGGAGGTGCGGCGCGAGCGCGCCCGTCGCAATCGGTCCAGGCAGGCGTTGACCACGATGCGGTGCATCCAGGTGGTGACGGCGGACCTGCCCTGGAAGGAGGGAGCCGCCCGGTGGGCCGAGACGAAGGCGTCCTGCAGCGCGTCGGCCGCCTCCTCACGGTCCCCGAGGGTGCGCAGGGCCACGGCCCACAGCCGGTCGCGGTGCCGGCGGACCAACTCCGCGAAGGCGTCCGGGTCCCCGGCGACATGACGCGCCAGGAGATCCTCGTCCGGTTCCACCCGGCCCCCTAGGTCGAGCTCGTGCGGTGAACCGGCTGCGGACGTGCCGGAGCACGCGTTCAGCCGGTCACGCTGATGTTCGTGATGCGCCCACGGTAGTTGCCGTCGTTCCCCACGGGGAGTTCGGTGAGCCAGATCAACACGTAACGGGTCTCCACCGGTTCATCCGGTGCCAGGCTCAGCGACGAGCCCGAACCCGAGGCGACCCGCCGGTAGTCCTCGTAGGCCCCCGGCATCGAACCCGCGTCCGCCGGGGCGATCCGCAGTTCCACGTCGTGGTCACCGAGCGCCGCCACCTCCACGGAGCTCACCGAACGGATCTCTCCGAGGTCCAACACCAGCCCCAGACCCGGTTTGAGGTTGCCGAAGGCCGGCCCGAAGTAGTTCCGGGTGTGCCAGAAGGTCTCCGGGTCGCCGTCCACGGCCCGGGGGGCGGCGGAGGGGTTCTGGGAGCCGCCGGAGCCGAAGGGGTCGAAGTCGACGACCCGGGCGATCTCCACCGGTCCCGGTTCCGGGTCCTCCTGCGCGGGAGGCTCCTCCTCCCCGGTGTCGCTCGAGCCGGGACGCTGGGGCGCGGCGGACTCCACCGACGGATCCCCTTCCAGCAGGGCGTCGGCGATCTGCCAACTCCCCAGTCCCAGGGCGGCGATGACGAGCGCGGTGACCCCCCACTTGAGGACCTTGCCGGTGCGGCCGGGCAGGGCGGGCGGCACCATGCCGTGCGCGGCCACGGCGTGTTCCCCCGCCAGAGCGGGCCCCCGGGCGGCGTGGTGGGGGACGGAGAAGTCCGGGAGCAGCACATCCTCGGGCTCCGGGGCCGGGATGGCCGGCATGGCGGCCAGGGCCAACACCACTTCCTGCGGGGTGGTGCACGGGCGTTGCTCGCTCACCGCCGTGGCTCCGGCGTTGACCAGGGCCCGCATCGCGAGGTCCGACAGACCCCGGTGGACACCGGCGCGGACCTGCTCGGGTGTGGCGAGCGGGTCACGGGAGCCCCGGCCCAGGCCCGCCACGCCCAACAGCCCGTAGGCACCCTCGTTGTAGGGCCAGCGGGCGGTCAACGCGGCGTACAGCAGGGCGCCGATGGCCTCGGTGTCGGTGCGGGTGGGGTGGGCGGAGGCAATGCCGCGCAGGGCGGCGTCCACGGCCAGGCCCCGGATCCGGACCTGTCCGGTGCTCGTCCGCAGCACGGTGGCCGGCGTCAGCCGCAGGTGGGCCAGACCGGCCTCGTGCGCGGCGGCCATGGCCTCGGCCACCTCGTCGATCAGGGCCCGGGCCTCGTGGGCGTCCATGGGGCCGGCCTGGAGGATGCTCGCCACCGGCACGGCGTCGGGCAGCCACTCGTGGATGACCTGCACCAGCCCGTCGTGCTCGTCGGCGTCCAGCACCTGGACGAAGCGGGGGTCGGACATCAGGGCGGCCGACCGGGCCGCCGCGAGCACCGTCTTGGCCCGGGGGTGACGGGCAGGCAGGACGTGGACCCCCACGGCGCGGCGGAGCTTCTCGTCCACCGCGCGCCAACTGCTGAATCCCTCCAGGCGGGTGATGCACTCCTCGAGGCGGTAACGACGCACCAGACGGTGACCGGAGTGCAATTCGTGTTGACGGGTTCCGCGTGGCGTCCGGCCCCCCGTGTCGCGGTTTCCCGCCCCTCCCCCACCGGTCGGGGCGGTGTTCCGGGAGTGCGTCGGGCCGCCGGGCGGCGTCAAGGCTTCCGTGGAGTGTGTGGTTCCCGCCCCCTTGGCGGGGGACTGCGTCGGCCCGTCGGCGGAGCCGGCGGCGTCCTCGGACCCGTCGGGCCCCCCGGCGGTGTCGGGAGTCGGGGTCCGGTCACCTCCGGCCGAGAGAGCGGCCGGAGCGCGGTTCCCGGCACCACCGGGGGGCCCGGTTCGGACGGTGTCCCCCGCCGGGGCCGCCGGAGGCTCCCCGGGTGAGCCGTCCGGGGCGGAGGGCGCCGTGGGAGCGGAGGACATGGTCGCCGCCGACACCGACGGCGGCGGGGACGCGGAGCGCCCGGCCACCGTGGAACGCGGGGAGTGCGGGGAGTGCGCGGACGACACCGTGGACACGGCGTTCGGTGCCGTCGATCGTTTCGCCACCGTGAGTCCGCCTCCCCGATCTCGGCTGCCGTCCGATGAGCCCGGCCAGGTCCAATTGTGCCGCCCCTCGGCGCCGCCGCACGACAGGCGTGGACGACCGGGGGGTACCCCGTCGATGTGCGCAGGTCAGCGACCCAGCCGCGACCGCACCATGCCGATCAGGGTGGTCAGTTCCTCGATCCGCATCCGGCGGGCGGCGAGAACGAAGACCACCGCAAGGATCACACCCCCGCCCGCGAGGGCGAGCAGCGACCCCACCACTCCACTGCCCAGTGTTTCCATGATCGCCCATCCCGCCGCGCCGGCGGGGATCGCGGCGGGGATCGCCGCGCCGCACAAACGGATGTAGGTCCGCACCACCCGTGCCCCGTCGAGATCGGTTCCCATGCGTGCGCGCAGACGGCGCCAGGCGACCCCGACCCCGACCGTGTAGGCGACGCCGTAGGAGAAGGCGATGCCCGCGACCACCCAGCGGTCCGGCAGCAGCACGAAGGAGAGCGCGGAGAGCGCGATCCAGCTGATGGAGACGATGACGGTGTTGTAGAAGGGCGTGCGGGTGTCCTCGTAGGCGTAGAAGGCGCGCAGTACGACGTACTGGGCGGAGAACGGGATCAGCCCGACGCCGAAGGCCATGAGGATGTACCCGAAGGAGCGGGCGGCGGTGTCCCCGGCGCTGCCGAACAGCAGGGTGCACATCGGGACGCCCAGCGCCACGAAGGCGAAGGCGATCGGCACGATCGCCACGGCCGAGGTGCGCAGGCCCTGGGAGAGGTCGTCGCGCACGGCCGCGTTGTCGCCGTCGGCGGCGGAGCGGGAGATGCGGGGCAGCAGGGCCGCCATGACCGAGACGGTGATGATCGCCTGCGGCATCTGCCAGATCAGCAGGGCGCTGCTGTAGGCGAGGAAACCGGTGCCGGGGAAGCCGGCTCGTTCGGCGTTCTCACCGGCCCAGGTGGCGAACTGGGAGATGACCACCAGACCGATCTGGTTGGCGAAGACGAAGAGCACCGTCCACTTGGCCAGCCGCATCGCCTTGCCCATGCCCTGCCCGACCCAGTCGAAGCGGGGACGGATCCGGAAGCCGGCGGCACGCAGGTAGGGGATCATCGCCAGTGCCTGGACCACCAGGCCGAGCAGGGTGCCGATGCCCAGCAGGCGGATGCCCTCGGGGGTGATGGTGTCCACCGCCACACCGGAGGTGCGCTGGGTGCCGTGAACCCACAGGAAGAGGCCGAAGGTGGCGATGACGACGATGTTGTTGAGGACCGGGGTCCACATCATGGGCCCGAAGCGGTCGCGGGCGTTGAGGATCTGACCCATCACCACGTGCACGCCCATGAAGAAGATGGTGGGCAGGCAGTAGCGGGCGAAGGTGACGGCCACCTCGTTGGCCGAGGGGTCGTCGGCGATCTTCGCCGACATCATCCGGATCAGCAGTGGCGCGATGAGCACGGCGATCAGCACCAGTGCCGCCAGCACCACCATGACGAGGGTGAGCAGGCGGTTGGCGTACGCCTCGCCGCCGTCCTCGTCGTTCTTCATCGAGCGCACCAGCTGGGGCACGAAGACGGAGTTCAGACCGCCACCGATGGTGAGGATGTAGATCATCGAGGGCAGGGCCCAGGCGATGGCGTAGGTGTCGCCGAGAACGGCGGCGCCCAGCGCGGCGACGATGATCAGTTGGCGGACGAAGCCGGTGATCCGGGAGACCAGGGTGCCCGCCGCCATGACGGCGCTGGACTTCAGCAGGCTGCTGCCGCGACCGGGTTTGCGGGGTTCGGCGGTGGGTTCCGGGATCGGGGGCGGTTCGGCGGGGCCGCCGGCGGTGGTGGCGGCCACCGGGGGCGCGGAGCCGGGCGCGAGCGGGCCGCCGGGTCCGGTGGCACCCGCCTGCCGCCGGTCGCCGTACTGGTCCCGGTAGAGGTGGGC
>NZ_VKHT01000232.1 GCF_014141535.1 Streptomyces alkaliphilus
CCCCTACACCGTTCCGAGTGATCCGAGGCAGCCGACGTGACCAACACCCCCGCCTTTCGCTCCCTGGCCAATCCGCGCCGCACCAACCTGATGCGGCCGGTCCCCCCGCCCGCGTCCCGGGGCGGGCTGGGGGCCGCGTTGCCGGGCGTCACCGCCAACCCCCGCCGTACGGTGCTGATGGAGAAGCCCGGCGCCCGATAGGAACGTCGCTCCCCTCCGGGGCGGTCCGGGACACCTGCTCCACGAACGTTCCACGGACATTCCACGAACGGAAAGCTCCGCCGGTTCCCCTCCGGTCGACGGCCGGGTGCACGGAGCGGGTCAGCCCTGCCAGCTGTGCGGTGCGCGGAAGCCCGGGGTGCGCTCCAGGCGGCGCCACCCGGCCACCGAGCGACGCGGCGCCCCCGCGGGAACGGCGTCCCGGACGGCGCCCGCCCGGGCGAGCAGCAGCGCGGTGACGACCGCGAGTTCCTCATCACTGGCCAGCCCCCGCTCGACCCGCACGGGGTCGGCGGTGTGCGCGGGAACGGTCCGCTCGGGGTGGACGATGCTCACGATGCTTTCTCCTCCTGATCGGGGCCGGCGGGTTCGCGGCGCGGAAGCCCGGCGCGAAGCCGGGGCGGTCGGGGCGGGAGCCCGGGTCACTGCGGCGGGTTGCCGTGCTTGCGGGAGGGCAGGTCGGCGTGCTTGGTGCGCAGCATCACGAGGGAGCGGATGAGGACCTCGCGGGTCTCGGTGGGGTCGATGACGTCGTCCACCAGACCGCGCTCGGCCGCGTAGTAGGGGTGCATCAGCTCCGCCTTGTACTCCTTGACCATCTTCTGCCGCATGGCCTCGGGGTCCTCGGCGGCGGCGATCTGCCGGCGGAAGATGACGTTGGCGGCGCCCTCGGCGCCCATCACCGCGATCTCGTTGGTCGGCCAGGCGTAGGTCAGGTCCGCGCCGATGGACTGGGAGTCCATCACGATGTAGGCACCGCCGTACGCCTTGCGCAGCACGATCGAGATGCGCGGCACGGTGGCGTTGCAGTAGGCGTACAGCAGTTTGGCCCCGTGCCGGATGATGCCGCCGTGCTCCTGGTCCACACCGGGCAGGAAGCCCGGCACGTCGAGCAGGGTGACGATCGGGATGTTGAAGGCGTCGCACATCTGCACGAAGCGCGCGGCCTTCTCCGATGCCTCGATGTCCAGCACGCCGGCCAGGGACTGCGGCTGGTTGGCCACGATGCCCACCACCTCGCCGCCCATCCGGGACAACGCGCAGATGATGTTGGTCGCCCAGCGCTCGTGAACCTCCAGGAACTCGCCGTCGTCGACGAGCTCCTCGATGACCGCCCGCATGTCGTAGGGACGGTTGCCGTCCGCCGGCACCAGGTCCAGCAGTGTCTCCGAGCGCCGCTCGACCGGGTCCGCGCTCTCCGTGGACGGCGGGTTCTCCCGGTTGTTCTGCGGGAGCATCGACAGCAGGTAGCGGACCTCCTCCAGACAGCTCTCCTCGTCGTCGTAGACGAAGTGCGAGACCCCCGAGGTGCCCGCGTGCACGTCCGCGCCGCCCAGACCGTTCTGGGTGATGTCCTCGCCCGTCACCGCCTTGACCACGTCCGGGCCGGTGATGAACATCTGCGAGGTCTCGCGCACCATGAACACGAAGTCCGTCAGCGCCGGGCTGTAGGCCGCGCCCCCGGCGCACGGACCCAGCATCACCGAGATCTGCGGGATCACGCCCGACGCCCGGGTGTTGCGCTGGAAGATGCCGCCGTAGCCGGCCAGCGCCGAGACGCCCTCCTGGATCCGGGCCCCGGCCCCGTCGTTCAGGGAGACCAACGGCGCCCCCGCCGCGATGGCCTTGTCCATGATCTTGTGGATCTTCTGGGCGTGGGCCTCGCCCAGCGCGCCGCCGAAGATCCGGAAGTCGTGCGCGTAGACGAAGACCGTCCGTCCGTGCACCGTCCCCCACCCGGTGATCACACCATCGGTGTAGGGCTTTTTCGCCTCCAGGCCGAACCCGGTCGCCCGGTGGCGCCGCAGCGGCTCCATCTCCCGGAAGGAGCCCGGATCCAGCAGCAGGTCGATCCGCTCGCGCGCGGTCAACTTGCCCTTGGCGCGCTGCGCCTCGGTGGCCCTCGCGCTCGGTCCGGCGTGAACGCTCGCACGGATCTCGTGCAACTCGGCAACCCGGCCCCGGGCATCGGCGGTCACGGAAGGCATCGGATCCTGATCGGTCATGTACAGACCCTACGAAAGCGACGCCCCCCGCACCCTCGTCGGAAAGTCACAGTGTCGGTCGGCATTTCATGGCCCGGCCGGACAGAAGCGACGCACGGAAGCACCCCGGGGCGCGTGGTTCCACACACCGCGGCGGAGGCGATGGTGGGGTTTCCACAAACCGGGACCACGCGCCCCCGGCGAGCATCCGACCGGGACACGAGCGGCGCACGAGCCCGGGCGTCCGCCCGGGACCCGCCGCGCCCGGGGACGACCCCGCGCCGTACCGCGCCCTCCGGGGGAGCGGCGGCCTCCGGAGGTTCCGCGACCGCCACCCGCCCCGGCCGGGCCGCGCCGGGCCGCGCCGGGAGGGAAGTCACCCGTCGCTCACTCCGTGGGCTGGAGTCCGGCACGCAGCAGGCCATGGGTGTAGGCGTCCTGCAACGCCTCCCAGGACGCCGCGATGACGTTCTCCCCCACTCCGACCGTGGACCACTCCGCCGTGCCGTCACCGGTGGTGACCAGCACCCGGGTGGCGGACTGGGTACCGTGCCGGCCCTCCAGGATGCGCACCCGGTAGTCCACCAACTGGAAGCGCGCCAGTTCGGGGAAGGTGCGCTCCAGGCCGGCGCGCAGCGCGCGGTCCAGGGCGTTGACCGGGCCGTTGCCCTCACCACTGGCCACCACCCGCTCCCCCTTGACCCAGAGTTTGACGATCGCCTCGTTCTCCTGTTCGCCGTCCGGCCGGCGGTCGGTGATGGTCCGCCAGCTCTCCAGTCGGAAGAACCGGCGGGTGCGGCCCTGCACCTCGTCACGGAGCAGCAGTTCGAAGGAGGCGTCGGCGGCCTCGTAGGTGTACCCGGCCAGTTCCCGTTCCTTGACCCGGTCCACGATCCGGCCGACCAGTTCCCGCTGTCCCGTCAGGTCGTAACCCAACTCCCGGCCCTTGAGCTCGACCGAGGCGCGACCCGCCATGTCGGAGACCAGCATCCGCATGGAGTTCCCCACCAGCTCGGGATCGATGTGCTGGTACAGGTCCGGGTCCACCTTGATGGCCGAGGCGTGGAGTCCGGCCTTGTGCGCGAAGGCCGAGACACCGACGTAGGGCTGGTGGGTGGAGGGGGTCAGGTTGACCACCTCGGCGATGGCGTGCGAGATGCGGGTCATCTCGGCCAGCGCGCCGGGGGGCAGCACCCGACGGTTCTCCTTGAGCTCCAGCGCGGCGACCACCGGGAAGAGGTTCGCGTTGCCCACCCGCTCCCCGTAACCGTTGGCGGTGCACTGGACGTGGGTGGCACCGGCCTCGACCGCGGCCAGGGTGTTGGCGACGGCGCAACCGGTGTCGTCCTGGGCGTGGATGCCCAGCCGGGCGCCGGTGGCCGAGATCACCTCGGCCACCACCCGGTGGATGCGGGAGGGCAGCATGCCGCCGTTGGTGTCGCAGAGGACCACCACGTCCGCCCCGGCGTCGGAGGCGGTGCGCACGACCTCCAGTGCGTACCCGGGGTTGGCGGCGTACCCGTCGAAGAAGTGCTCGCAGTCCACGAAGACCCGGCGGTCACGGGAGCGCACGTACTGCACGGTCTCCCGGATCATCGCCAGGTTCTCCTCCGGCGTGGTGCGCAGCGCGAGTTCCACGTGCCGGTCGTGGGCCTTGGCGACCAGGGTGACGACGGGTGCGCCGGAGTCGATCAGGGCCCGGACCTGGGGGTCGGCGTCGGCGGCGACCCCGGCCTTGCGGGTGGCGCCGAAGGCGACCAGCCGGGCGTGGCGGAAGTCGATCTCCCGGCGGGCCCGCTGGAAGAACTCGGTGTCCCGGGGGTTGGCGCCGGGCCAGCCGCCCTCGATGAAGCCGACGCCGAACTCGTCGAGGTGGCGGGCGATGGTGAGCTTGTCGGCGACGGTGAGGTTGATCCCCTCGCGCTGCGCGCCGTCGCGCAGCGTGGTGTCGAAGACATGGAAGGCGTCGCGGTCCCCGGGCACGTCGGCCCCCGGCTCCCCGTCCCGGAGGGCGGGATCGGGGGTGTCCTGCGGCGTGGCCGTCATGGTTGAGACTCCTGTCGGGTGAATGCGTCCTGGGATGCGCTCCCCGGCTGCCGTCCCGGGCGCTCGTCCTCCGGCGGGGTGGGCCGGAAAACGAAAAGACCCCTCGCGGGTGCGAGAGGTCTGCGCGCGGGTCCTTCAAGACGATGGGCACCGCCGCCCGGGTTTCCGTGCGGTTCAGCGGCCATCGCGGACCGGCGCGCTGCCACCGATAATCATGGTGAACGAGAGCACGATCGGGATTCTGGCACACCCCTCGGGCGAAAGCACCTCGATCCGGTGTCGTCTCAGCATCCGAACGGAGGTTCCCGGGGGGCGGTGGCGGGGTTCCCGCCCCCGCCCCCCGGGGACCGTGTCGTCCGGGGCCGGCGCGTCAGTCGGCGATGCGGTGCATCCATCCGTGGGTGTCGGGGGCGCGACCGGTCTGGATGGCGAGCAGCGTCTCGCGCAGCCGCATCGTGATCGGCCCCGTCCCGCCGTCGCCCACCGTCCAGGAGGCGCGGGCGGACTTCACCTCACCGACCGGGGTGATGACGGCGGCGGTACCGCAGGCGAAGACCTCGGTGATGGAGCCGTCCTCGTTGCCCCGCCGCCAGTCCTCGGTGGACAGCCGGACCTCTTCGGTGGCGTAGTCGAGGTCCTCGGCGATCCGCAGCAGCGACAGCCGGGTGATGCCGGGCAGCAGGGTGCCGGTCAGTTCGGGGGTGACGATGCGGACGTTCTCCCGGCCCCCGCCCTCCGGCCCCTCCTGCCCGTACACGAAGTACAGGTTCATGCCGCCCATCTCCTCGACCCAACGGCGCTCCACGGCGTCCAGCCAGACCACCTGGTCGCAGCCGTGGTTCGCCGCCTCCGCCTGGGCGGCCAGGGACGCGGCGTAGTTGCCGGCGCACTTGGCCTCACCGGTGCCGCCGGGGGCGGCCCGCACGTACTCCTCCGACAGCCAGACGGAGACGGGGTGCACACCGCGCGGGAAGTAGGCGCCGGCCGGGGAGGCGATCACCATGAAGAGGTACTCGTTCGCCGGACGCACCCCGAGGCCGACCTCGGTGGCGAACATGAACGGCCGCAGGTAGAGGGACTGCTCCCCCTCCCCCGGCACCCATGCCTCGTCCTGCCGGACCAGCAGGTCGATCGCCTCGACGAAGGTCTCCACCGGCAGCTCGGGCATGGCCAGCCGCCGGGCCGAGCGCCGGAACCGACGGGCGTTCTCCTCCGGGCGGAAGACGGCGACGCCACCGTCCGCCTGCCGGTACGCCTTCAGTCCCTCGAAGACGGACTGCGCGTAGTGCAGCGTCATGTTCGCCGGGTCGATCTGCAGTGGGGCGTACGGCTCCAGCTGCGCGTCGTGCCAGCCGCGGCCCTCGCTCCACCGGATGGTGACCATGTGGTCGGTGAAGCGGCGACCGAAACCGGGGTTGGCCAGCACCGCGGCACGCTCCTCCTCGGGGAGCGGCTGCCCGGTGGGCTTGAGGTCGAATGCGATGCGGGGCGTCGTCATCTCTGGCGGTCCTTCGCTTGGTGTCGTGGCGGACCGCGCTCCCCGGTGCCGCGCCGCGGGGCCCGCGCACCCGGCGGCCGGTGGGCCGGGGCGGCGCGGTGGGCCGCGGGGCGTGGATGCTCGGACGTCCAAGCATCGGGGGAGACATCGGCCCCGCGTCCGATTATCGCGCGCGGGGGCCGTGTCGTACACAGGGGTGGCGGTCGCGGGAGGAACTCCGGGTGGACGCACCCGGTCACCGTTCCCCGGACGCCCCGGTGGGGGCGGACGGGAGG
>NZ_VKHT01000233.1 GCF_014141535.1 Streptomyces alkaliphilus
GGACCGGCGGGGAACGCCCTTCCCGGGCCCCGTCCGTCCCCGTCCCCGGTGACCGGATACCCGGTCACCGGGGAGGCCCCGGGTCGCTGTTTCCGCCGTCACCGGCGGCTCCCGAATTCCGTCCGGTCACCCGGCCCCGACGGCCGGTCGCCAAGTGATCCGGCCGGGGCGAGCCGGCGACGTTCTCGATGTCTTTCCCCATTGTCGGCGATATCCTCTTACGGTGCCATCGGCTCCGCGGAATTCCCGGGAGAACGAGCGGCCCGGCAATCGCCGAGTCGACGCGTATCACCTCCCGGCCATCTTCTCGGGCGGGGTGCCGGGACCCGTTCTCCCGCGCCCCCGGGTGTGATGGGGAGATCGGTGGGCTCCGTTTCGGGAATCGGATGGTGAGCCGGACGGAACGGGAGCGGGAGATGTTCGGGTATCCCCTGTGTCACCGTCACCGAAAAAGTATCCTCATCTCCTTCGGGATGGGCGGGACAACCACCGCGTGGGCGGGGCCGGAAACCCCCTTTCCTCCGGGTGCCCCGGGCATTCCGGGCGGGGCGGACCCCCTCGGTCGATTCACGATCCGGTGAGGACACGGATTTCGCCGGGTCGTCCCGGGCTCGAGGGGCCCGCGGGCCCTGCATCGAAACGGCGCGGGCGGGGAGGGGCGCCCCGTCGTCGGTTCGGGCGGCTGTCCGGGGACCGGCCCGGACGCCGGTGTCGTGGCCCCTCTCGAGGGCCGGGCGGGGGGCCGGTCCCGGGGGCTCCCGTGCCCGGTGTTCCTCGGCCCGGAAGAGCTCCCGGGCCATCGGGAGGACATTGACTCCCCGTCGTGGGGCGGGCGCCCCGGGCCGACCGCCGGATGGCCGGTCGAGGTGACTCCCCCGTGCCCCGTGGGCCCTCTCCCGGTGGTGCGAACGGGGACCTCACCGCTTCCGGCCCGGTATTCGCCGGACCCCCGGCCCACCGCCGGGAACGAGGTTCATCCTTCCGGGTGAAGATGAGGGGAACGTGTTGTGGGATTCCATCCCCGGAGGGTCTCGTAGGGGCCTCCCACTGCCACGCGGTGACGCCAAGTTGCCACGTTCATTGTCGGGTGCGAAGTAAAACTGACATGGTGATGCCATGTGCCGACCGAACGATCGGGAACGGAGTGGGGCGGGGTATCGATGCGACCGTCCCTGATGTCCCTGACCGACCGTCACCGCACCATTTTTCGCCATCCACGGGTGGGAAATCCGCCACCGGGTGCCGGTGAAGGATTACACATGCATCTTGTGAGGGAAGTGCGATGACCGGAGAAGAAGTGGAACACGCGATCGCGCAACTTCTTGCGCAAGATGTGCCGGCGCTACCGGAGCCCGGAGCGGAGTGCGAGCGCTGGTCCCTCATGCTCTCGACCTGTATCGAGTCGATCACCCGGATGGTGGCGGCCGACGATGGGGGCACGAGGGGGCACCACTGAGGGGACGACGGGCACGGTGCCCGTCCTCGATCGACTACGGTGTCGGCCCCCCGTCCGGTCACCGGGCCCCCGGGGCGGGGCGCCACCGGGCGCCGCGGGGGCGCAGCGATTTCGGTCCACTCTTCCGAAGTGGAGACAACGTGACGGCCGGATAGGTCTTCTGAGGTTTTCTTGAGGAAGCGTGCTTCCCCCATGGCACCTAGTTGTCACAGGGGGCTTCGTCGGCTTCCCACCTGCCGCGTCGGCCTTACGTTGGCACCGGCCACACTGGTTGACACCCCGCCCATAAGACGGGGCCCGGCAGGAGTGGATGTCGCGATGGAGACTGGGACGGGAATAGGTCTTGACAAGAAGTCCGAAACCCTCTACGTCAAACTTTTGCTCGGACTGAGATGGACTCCGGAGGAGCTGGGTCGAGAACTCGACCGGCGGGAAAGCGAGGTCATCTGTCTCATCGACGGGTTGCGGGAGGAGGGCCTGGTCGTCGCCTCCGGCGATGTGCCCGGCGCCTACCGCGCGGTCGAGCCCTGCGTGGCGCTGCCCGCACTGCTGTCCCGGCGTATGCACGCTCCACAGATGGCGCAGCCCAGGGCGGCGGCCATCGAACGATTCGTGAAACTGCACGAGTACACCACCGACCGGGTCTCCCGGCCCGACAGCGGACACAGCCGCGACGAGACCGCCACGCTGGTGGAACGTCTCATCGCCAGGGCGGAGCGGGATGTCATCTTCCTGGTTCCCGGCGGTTCCCCGGACGGCCCCGGCGATGTCGACGGCAGCTGCTTCGAATTGTCCAAGCCGATCATCGACATGTCCCTGCGGCGCGGGGCCACGGTGCGCTCCCTGTGGACCTCCTCGGCGCTGTCCCACCCGGCCGGTGCCGAACATGCCCGATGGATGGCGGACCAGGGAGCCCAGTTGCGCCATGTCGGTTCCCTGCCGGTTCGGGCGATCGTGGTGGACGGGGAGTTGGCGGTCCAGATCAGCGAGGACCGCACGGTCGCCCGGGTCGTGCGCGGTGGGGGCGGTCTGGAACGCCTGAACGCCCTCGCCGACCAGTTGTGGCAGCGGGGCGTCGGCCTGAGGTCCCCGGCAGGTCGAGCGGTCAGCACGGGACCGCGTCGTCCGCGCTCGGAGACGGTTCTGCGGCTGTTGGCCGAGGGCCTCACGGACGACGCGATCGCCCGCCGCCTCGGATGCAGCGTTCGCACGGTCCGCAACGACATCGCCTGTGCCATGAGCGCGTTGGACGCGCGCAGTCGTTTCCAGGCCGGGGCCCGGGCACGGCAGGTCGGGCTCATCTGACCCCGGGTCGCCCGCCCGCGGGTCGGGTCCCGCCGGCGCGGCATCGACGTGGCCCGGGCGCCGTGGAAGCGTGGCCCGGGGAACGGTCGGTCGCTTTCTCTCCTCCCCGGGGGCCGGCTCACGTCTCGCGGTCAACCCACCGGGACCCACCGGGAGGTCTTCGACTTCCCCGGGTCCGGGCGTGAGATCGCCGGCTTCCGGACCCGGCGGGCGGACGATCCGCCCCCGGCCGGACGTCGGACGGCGATCCCCGGTGCGGCCCCATCGGCGTCGCCCCACCACCGAACCGGACCCCGGGGCGGTGCGCGGGGGCGGGCGCCGGTCGCGCGGCACCGGGGAAGCGGTTCGGTCCCCTCGACATCCCGCACCGGCTCGGGGGGCGACGCCCCGGGCGGGGACGCCGTGGCCACGGGGCCCCGGGGCACCGCCCGGTGAGAGGCCCGCGGGCCGTCGGTGCAACTTCCTGAAGCACCGGGGGAAAGCGTGTCCGGCGTTTGTAGGGTTCCCGATACGAAGTTTTGCGATCCAGTTCTGCCGCGGTACGGACCACATGTGAGGGCATGATGCACGAGCGGGAGTTCAGAGCCTTTGTTTCGATCGCGGAAACCGGACGCATGGATGCCGCGGCGCGTCAACTGGGTTACTCCCAGCCGGCGATCACCTATCAGATCAAGTGCTTGGAACGGTCTCTCGGCTTCAAACTGTTCACCAGGCACCCCAGCGGCGCGCGACTGACCGGCGACGGGCGGATGATCCTGCCCTCGGTGCGTGCGGTGCTGATGTTGATCGACAGCATCCGGGAGCCGCACGGCGACCGGTCCGGCGAACTCCCGGAGGAGGGAGTGGCCGGGGGAACCGCCCTGCCCCTGGTCCGACGGCGTACCGCCTAGTGCCGCCGGCGGGGGATCCCGCACGAAGAACTCGTCCCGGGCCGCACCGACCTCCCACCGGAACCGCCGGTGGGGCGGCCGCGGGTGAACACCGAACACACCTGGAGGCAAGACGATGAGCACCAACCCCTTCGAGGACAACGACGCCCGGTACTACGTCCTCGTCAACGAGGAGAACCAGCACTCGCTGTGGCCCGCCTTCGCCGAGATCCCCGCCGGCTGGAGGGTGGTGCACGGGGAGGACGACCGCCGGGCCTGCCTGGACTACGTCAACGAGAACTGGACCGACATGCGTCCGCTCGGCCTCGTGCGTCAGATGGAGGGCACCCGGTAGGAGCGTCGCGGCGGAAAGGAGGATCATGCGCACGGAATTCACCGCCGCGGCGGTGCACCGGCCCCGGCCCCGGCCGCACGCCGATCGGGTGCTGGTGTGCCTGAGCTACTGCGGCGGTGGCACCGCGCCGTTCCGACGGTGGGCGACGACCCTGCCGGACGACGTGGAACTGGCGTTGATCTGCTATCCCGGCCGGGAGGCGCGGTTCACCACGCCGTTCGCCCGCGACTGGGTCGCCCTGCGCGACGACGTGGTGCGGGCCATCCGCGGCCTCGCCGACCGCCCCTACATCCTGTTCGGCCACAGCATGGGGTCGTGGATGGCCTTCGAGACCACCACCCAACTGGAACGCCTCGGGGTCACCCCGCCCTCGGCCCTCGTCGTCTCCGGGGGCGTGGCACCGCACAGACGCCGGGAGTCGGGCGGCCACGTGCCGCGCTCGGACGACAGCGACCACGCCCTGGTCCGGTGGATGAGGGAGTTCGGGCAGATGACGGCGGTGGTCGCCAACGAGCCGGAACTCGTCAAGCTCGCGGTGGAACTGCTCCGGGCGGATCTCGCGGTCTCGGAGTCCTACCGGTTCGTCGAGGGCTCCAGGGTCTCGGTGCCGCTGCGCGTGCTCTACGGCGCCGAGGACTCCGAACCCTTCGACCGTGTCGAGGAGCACTGGAGGTCCTTGGCGGACGGGGAGTTCGAGGCGGTCGAACTGCCCGGCGGACACTTCTACACGCCGGAGGTGTGGTCCGGACTGCCGCAGTGGTGCGTCCTTCCCGTCCCCCGCGCGGTCCACTAGCCGTACCGACCACGAGCCCGAGCCCTGCCGAGGGGACCGGGGCCTTCCGGACACCCGGAGGTCCCCGTCCCCTCGGCTTCCGGCGCTCGTGTGGTCTCCCGCCCCGGGGCGGGAGACCACACGAGCGCCGGAAGCCGGCCGGATGGGGCGTCAGTCCCCGGAGCCGCGCAGGACGCGCCTGCGGTCGTACAGGACCAGCAGGAGGGTCAGCCCCATCATCACGCCCAGAACCCCCCCGGCCTCCCGGGTCAACGCGCCCGCCAGCGGGTACTCCGGGGCGGGCTGCTGCATGTCGGTGAGGGTGAGCAGGTTGTAGACGCTGTAGGAGAACAGCATCCCCGAGGAGATCCAGGCCGCCGCCATGGGGGGAAGGAACCTCCGCGTCCCCCGCCGGGTGGTCAGCACCAGGATGCCCCACGCCCCCGCGAAGGCCCACGCGCCGGTGCTCAACGACAGCAGGTGCCACCACACATCGCGGTTGTCCAGCATGGCCGGGTCGAGGCCGAGGGTGCCGCCCGCCGCCCAGAACACCTTGACGCAGCCGAGCAGTACGCAGCCGGCCGCGACGAGTCCGGCCAGCGGCCTCTGCAGTGGCCGGGTGCCGCCCCGGGGCTCCCCGCAGTCGGTCGGACCGCCCAGCGCCTCCGGCCACCTCGCCCTGGCGTACCCCGCCAGGGCGAGTGGCAGACCGACACCCACCCCCACCAGCGAGATCATCACGAGGATCTGCTCGTAGATCCAGAAGTCGGGGGCGCCCGCCTCCTGATCCCGGCTCATCGCGGCCGGGCCGAGCACCGGGGCGAGCAGCAGCATGGGGACGAGCAGCCCGGTCCCCACCCACACGGGCAGGGCCACCAGCCACGCGGGCAGCCGTTCGCCCCAGGGCCTGGAGAAAGCCAGCGCCAACAGGATGCCGATGGCGGCCAGGATCGCCGTGGCCGCGTTGATCGCGCGCCAGTCGGCGCCGCCCATTTCTTCGGTCGGAATGAAGAGACCGAAACTCCAGACAATTTTTATCAGCAGATACGGCGTCACCGCTATAGCGGCTCCGTAACCGGATATTCTGCGCATCTTCGTCAGTCGGTCGGTCGGCCGCTCTGCCGTGGCTGTCATGTCGGCACGATATCCGGGCTCCGGCGGACCAGTCAAAGTTACCCGCTTATATCTGCGAATATCCGCCGAGCCCTTCCGGGCGGTTCCGGGTCGGGGGG
>NZ_VKHT01000234.1 GCF_014141535.1 Streptomyces alkaliphilus
CCCGCCCGGCCCCGGCCGGAAGCCGCCCCCGCCGAAGAGGGCGCGCGCCTCGTCGTACTCCTTGCGTCGCTTGGCGTCGCCGAGGACGTCGTAGGCCTCGGAGACGTCCTTGAACCGCTCCTCGGCCTTGGCGTCACCGGTGTTGGCGTCCGGGTGGTACTCCCGGGCCAGCTTGCGGTACGCCTTCTTGACCTCCGCCTCGGTGGCGTCCTTGGGGACGCCGAGAACCTTGTAGTAGTCCTTCTCGATGAAGTCCTTGGTGCTCATCGCGGCGTCCCTCCTTCCGTCGGCCCGGCGCCGCCGGGTGTCACCCGTGATTCCCGTACCGTCGGTGCCGCCGATACCGCCCGTGCCGCCAGTGTTCCCAGTGCTCCCCGTGGTCGGGCCGCGCACCCGCGCGGCAGCCCCCGGCGGACCCCGAGGGGTCCGCCGGGGGCGTCACCGTCAGCCCTTGTCCGGGCCACCGCTCTCCTTCTCGCCGTCCCCGCCGTCGGCCGGGTCCCCGGCCGGGTCCTCCCCGGCCGGGTCCTCGCCGACGGGCGAACCGGGCTGGGGTTCGGCCACGCCGACCCGCGCCGGGCGGATCGTGCGCTCACCGATGCGGTACCCGGGCTGGAGGATCTGCACGCACGTCGTCTCCTTGACGTCCGGCGAGTAGCTGTGCATCAGCGCCTCGTGGATCGTCGGGTCGAACGGCTCGCCCTCCTTGCCGAACTGCATCAGTCCCAGCTTGGCCGCGACCGTCTCCAGCGATTCGGCCACCTGCTTGAACCCGCCGACCAGTTCGCCGTGGTCCCGGGCGCGGCCGATGTCGTCGAGCACCGGCAACAGCTCGGTCAGGAGGTTGGCGATCGCGATCTCCTTGACGGCGACCCGGTCGCGCTCCACCCGGCGGCGGTAGTTCTGGAACTCGGCCTGCAGCCGCTGGAGATCGAGCGTGCGCTCGTTCAGCGCGGTGCGGACCTGGTCCAGTTGGGCGGTGAGCGCGGCCTCACGGGCGGCCGCGTCGGCCGCGGCGGCCTCCGGGTCCTGCTCATCGGTGTCGGCGGAGTCCGGGGTCTCCCCCGTCGGCGCACCGCCCTCGGTGGGCGGGGTGTCGGGGCCCTCCTCGGCGGCGCGGGCGCCGTCCGAGGAGGACTCCGGGGTGATGCCGGCGTCGGGGACCTCGGGCT
This sequence comes from Streptomyces alkaliphilus, assembly GCF_014141535.1. Classification (GTDB taxonomy): domain Bacteria; phylum Actinomycetota; class Actinomycetes; order Streptomycetales; family Streptomycetaceae; genus Streptomyces; species Streptomyces alkaliphilus. The sequence goes on from NZ_VKHT01000234.1 coordinate 1,173, forward strand.
CCCGGTCGTTGTCGAAGCCCTTGGGGTCCGAGGTCACGCGGCACCGCCCTTCGGCTTCTCGTCGTCCACGATCTCCGCGTCGACGACGTCCTCGTCGGTGGAGCCGCCCTCGGTCCGGGTGCCGCCGTCCTCACCGCCGGCGGCGGAGCCGGAGCCCTGGGCGTCGGCGTACAGGGCCTGGCCGAGCTTCTGGCTGGTGGCCGCGACCTTCTCGGACGCCTCGCGGATGGCCGCGGTGTCCTCGCCCTTCAGCTTCTCCTTGAGGTCGGCGACGGCCGTCTCGACCTCGGTCTTGACGTCACCGGGAACCTTCTCGGCGTTCTCCTTGATGAAGTTCTCGGTGGTGTAGACCAGCTGCTCGGCCTGGTTGCGGGTCTCGGCCGCCTCGCGGCGCTTGGCGTCCTCGTCCGCGTACTGCTCGGCCTCGCGCATCATGCGCTCGATGTCGTCCTTCGGCAGCGCGGAGCCGCCGGTGACGGTCATCCGCTGCTCCTTGCCGGTACCGAGGTCCTTGGCGGAGACGTGCATGATGCCGTTGGCGTCGATGTCGAAGGTGACCTCGATCTGCGGGACGCCGCGGGGGGCGGGCGGCAGGCCGGTCAGCTCGAACATCCCGAGCTTCTTGTTGTACGCCGCGATCTCGCGCTCGCCCTGGTAGACCTGGATCTGCACGGAGGGCTGGTTGTCGTCGGCGGTGGTGAAGATCTCCGAGCGCTTGGTGGGGATCGTGGTGTTGCGCTCGATGAGCTTGGTCATGATGCCGCCCTTGGTCTCGATGCCCAGGGACAGCGGGGTGACGTCCAGCAGCAGGACGTCCTTGACCTCGCCCTTGAGGACACCGGCCTGGAGGGAGGCGCCGATGGCGACGACCTCGTCCGGGTTGACGCCCTTGTTGGCCTCCTTGCCGCCGGTCAGCTCGCGCACCAGCTGCGCCACGGCGGGCATGCGGGTGGAGCCACCGACGAGCACCACGTGGTCGATCTCGGACAGCTGGATGCCGGCGTCCTTGATGACGTTGTGGAACGGGATCTTGCAGCGCTCCAGCAGGTCGGAGGTGAGCTGCTGGAACTGCGCCCGGGTCAGCTTCTCGTCGAGGTGCAGCGGGCCCTCGGCGGAGGCGGTGATGTAGGGCAGGTTGATCGTGGTCTCCGTCGAGGAGGAGAGCTCGATCTTGGCCTTCTCGGCGGCCTCGCGCAGCCGCTGCAGGGCCATCTTGTCGCGGGAGAGGTCCACGCCGTGGGCGCCCTGGAAGCTCTTGACCAGGTGGTCCACGACGCGCTGGTCCCAGTCGTCGCCACCGAGGTTGTTGTCGCCGTTGGTGGCCTTGACCTCCACCACGCCGTCGCCGATCTCCAGCAGGGAGACGTCGAAGGTACCGCCACCGAGGTCGAAGACCAGGATGGTCTGGTCGTCCTTCTCCAGGCCGTAGGCGAGGGCGGCGGCGGTGGGCTCGTTGACGATGCGCAGGACGTTCAGGCCCGCGATCTCCCCGGCCTCCTTGGTGGCCTGCCGCTCGTGGTCGTTGAAGTAGGCGGGAACGGTGATCACCGCGTCGGTGACCTTCTCACCCAGGTAGGACTCGGCATCCCGCTTCAGCTTCTGCAGGATGAAGGCGCTCATCTGCTGCGGGTTGAAGTCCTTGCCGTCCAGGTTGATCTTCCAGTCGGTGCCCATGTGGCGCTTGACCGAGCGCACCGTCCGGTCCACGTTGGTGACCGCCTGACGCTTGGCGACCTCGCCGACGAGCACCTCGCCGTTCTTGGCGAAGGCGACGACGGACGGCGTGGTCCTGGCGCCCTCGGCATTGGCGATGACGGTGGGCTCACCGCCCTCGAGAACACTGACGACGGAGTTCGTCGTACCCAGGTCGATGCCGACCGCACGTGCCATGTCAGATCCTCCAGCCGAATCCTTGAGTAGCGTTGACTCAAGGGTGCCCGAGGACGCGGGCGACGTCAAACAGCCTGAGTGGATCCGACTCAACTATTGGGCTCCCCCTGCGCTCAATGTCCCGGGGGGATCATCGACCGCTCCCGACACAGGCGGCGGGGCCCGGTGCGCACCCACCGGGCCCCTGTCACCCGTGGGGTGCCCATGCCCGCCGCACCCCACCTCAATCCCAAAACAATCCCAAAAAGGGCAGATCGTCTTAATTCACTTCCCGGACACCCCGGGGGCGTCCGTCACCCCCCGGCTCCCGTCCCCTCACTCGTGCCCCCGTCGGCGCCGCTCTCCTCCTCGGCGAGCGCCTGGATCTCCGCCAGCACCGCCGCGGGGTCCCCGTCCGGCCCGACCGCCCGGTTCAGGTGCTCCAGGAGCAGCCCGCGCACCGCCGGCCAGGAGTGCTTGTTGAGCGGCTGGAGTTCGGCCCGCGGCATCTGCTCCACGAACTCCCACAGGTGGCGGTGGTCCTCGTCCTCCAGCAACAACTGGGAGCCCGAGACGGTGGTGGGGACCGTGCCGTGACGCCCGCTGGAGAACGCGTGGTTCTCCGGCCGGTAGAGGAACTCCAGGAAGGCCCCCACCTCGTCCTCGTGTCCGGGCCCCCGGAAGGCGACCAGCCAGTCGGAGATGCCGGTGGGCACCCCGGGGCCACCGTCGCGGGAGGGGAAGGGGACGTGCGCGTGGTTGACGCCGGCCTGCTCCATGGCCACCAGCATCGCGGGATGCCCCATCATCATGCCGACCTCCCCGGTGAAGAACCCGCCGTAGGAGGTGGCGCGATCCAGTTCGGCGGGGGGAGGGCCGGTGAGTCCCTCGGCGATGAGGTTGTCCCGCAGCCACTCCAACGCCTCGACGTTCTCCTCGGAGTCGATGGCGTAGTGGTCACCGGTGTTGGTGTAGCCACCGCCGGCACCGAGCATCCACACCAGCGCCTCCTCGTGCACGCCGTCCGGTCCGAACTGGAGGGCGTAGGGAACGGACACCCCGACCTCCCGCAGCGCGCGGGCGGTCTCCAGCAGCTCGGACCAGTCGGTGGGCGGCTCCTCCACCCCCGCCCGCTCCAACAGGTCGAGATTGACGAACAGGCGCGGGGTGCTGGAGATGAAGGGGATGCCGTACTGCTCCCACCGGTACTCCCCGGCCCGGGCGAGCGGCAGGTGGAAGTCGGCCTGCGTCGTCAGCGGCAGCAGGTCCGAGGCGGAGTACAGCAGGTCGTCGGCGGCGTACTCGGCGAACGAACCCGCCTGTGCGATGTCGGGCGGCTCCCCGGCCGCGACCCGTTCGGCGAGGACGGTGTCGGCGGTCTCCCACGGGACGAGCTCCACCTCGACGGTGACGTTCGGGTTCTCCTCCTCGAAGCGGTCGATGACGTCGTCCCAGAACTCCGAGGTGGGGATGACCACGCGCTGACCGAAGTCGGCGGCCAGGACGGTGACGGTGACCTCTTCCTCCGAGGCGCAGGCGGTGGTCCCGGCGGCGAGGGCGATCGCCAGCAGGCCGGTCAGGGCCGTGCGACGCGCCCGGGGCGGGAGTGCGGTCCGGGCCCGGTCGGGAACGGGCCGGAACCGGGACCGGGACCGATGGCCGGATCGACCCCCGGATCGGCCCCCGGACCGAAGCCCGGTCCGAAGCCCGGTCCGACCGGTCGGTATGTCGCGTTCGTCACGATGTGCCGGATGATGTCCTCGCACGGCGAAGCCCCCTTGGTGCACCCTTCGAGAGGTGGATGGCGGAATCCACCCGGAAAGTCGCCGGAGATTACCACGTGAAAAACACATCACGGGACGAGTCGGGCAGACCACCGCCGAACCCGGACGCCGATTCCACGGCCGGGACCGGTCATCGCCCCGGGCTTCCCGGGCCACGTTCCCGGGTCCGTCGACCGGCGGAAAGACCACCGTCGCAAATTTTTTCCCGCCGTCCCCGACCGGTCCCGCTCGTTTCCGACCCGGCCGCTCCCGACCACGCTCCCCTCCCGTCGCCGACCAGCTGGCGGGCGCGCACGTAGGCCAGGGCCTGTCGGCCGTCCAGCAGGTGGCGCCCGGCGGTCAGGTCGTGACCGACGTGCCGATCCGACTCGTCCTCCGCCACCTCGACCTCGACCCCGCCGACGGCGTCCACGAACCGCACGAAGCCCGAGAAGTCGACCACCATGTGGTGGTCGACCCGCACGCCGGTGAGGTCCTCCAGGGTGCGGATGGTGCAGGCGGCGCCGCCGAACTGGAACGCCCAGTTGAACTGCGCGCGGCTCGGCGGGGTGTATCCATCGCCGTCGGGACGGGCGCAGCGCGGGATGTCCACGATCAGGTCGCGCGGCACGTGCACGACATCGGCGCGATCACCCTCGGCGGAGAGCCGCAGGAGGACGACGGTGTCGGAGCGCTCGTTGGGGTGACCCCCCTCCCGGTCCGAGCCGATGACCAGCACGGTACGGGCGGTGCCCGCGGGGGGCCGGTCCGAGGAGGCCGCCTCCAGGGCCTCCGCCGCGGCGTGGTCGGTGGTGATGTTGTCACCCAGGGAACGGTGGAGCCACCAGCCGGCGCCCAGGAGCAGGACCAGGATCCCGGCCAGGGCGAGGCCGAGGGTGCCACCGACCCCGAGCACCCATCGGCGGCGGCCACCGCCGGATCGTTTGACAGGCATATGCGCATTTTGTCAGCATGTGACGCTCGATCAGGCCCTTCGGATCGCCGGTGCGGCGCGGTCTCCCCCGTTCGGGGAGGGCGCCGGGCGCACCCCGGGGGCCGTCCCCGGAGCCATCGGGGCGGCGAAGGGGCGCGCCAGGGGGCGTGAAACCATCGAAACCACCGAAACAACGCACCCCCGGACATGTCGGCCACCCGGGTCATGATGAGAGCACCGGGC
>NZ_VKHT01000235.1 GCF_014141535.1 Streptomyces alkaliphilus
CCGCGGCACGGCGCCCCGGGGGAAAGGTGGACGCCCCGCCGGACGGGTCCGGCGGGGCGTCGGGTGGTTCGGGGCCCGGCCCCCGGCGGAGCGAAAGGGCCGGAGGGCTCAGGTCCGGGCGTGCCGCCCGCGGCCCCGGCCGCGCCCCTCGGCGGCGGCGGTGCGCCGGTGCCCGGCGACCAACACCGCCGTCACCACCGCGAAGCCGAGCAGGAAGAGCAGCACGGTCGGCCCCACCGCCTCGTCGGGGGCGTACAGGCTGCGGTCGTGCTCGTCGCCCTGCCAGGGCCACAGCGCCCGCAGCGACCCGGCCATCAGGCCGGTCAGCACCACCAGCGTGATCCGGTGGTGCCGCTCCAGCAGCATGCGCAGCAGCTTCACGATGCACACCAGGCCGACCACGGCACCGAGGGCGAAGATCCCGATGTAGCCGAGGTCCCGCTCGTTGACGGCCTCGATGGTGGGCTCGTACATGCCCAGCGCCAGCAGCAGGAAGGAGCCGGACAGGCCGGGGAGCACCAGGGCGCACACCGCGATCGCGCCCGAACCGATCACCGCGAGCGGATTGTCGGCGGCCCCGCCGAGGGAGAGCGAGGTCAGCCAGAACGCCAGGCCGGCCGCCGCGGCGGCGGTCAGCCACTCGCGGGCCTTCCACCGTCCGCCGGAGCCGGAGAAGGGGATCCACAGCGAGGCGAGCACCAGGCCGAAGAAGACGGCGTAGGCGTACTGGCCGTGGTCGGTGACCAGCGGGGCGAGCAGGCGGGCGCTGAGCAGCAGCCCGACGACCATGCCGATCGCCAACGGGATGAGCAGTCCCCAGTCGGCCCGGCGGTTCTCCTCCAGGGCCCGGCCCGGCCCGCGACCCGCCGGGAGGTCGGTGACGGCCAGCCGCAGCGCCGCTCCCAGGTGCCCGGCCGCGCCGATCAGCCGCTCGTAGACCCCGACGATCAGGGCGACGGTGCCGCCGCTGATGCCGGGCAGCGCCTCCGCCACGCCGATCAGCGACCCGCGCAGGGCGATGGCGATCCGGTTCTCCCGGCGCACCGGCGGCCGGGTGGGGGAGTGCGGTCCGCCGGCGGCGTCGAGCGGGACGGCCGCCATCGGTGCCGTCGCCTCCGGGTCACCGGGGCCCGTCGGGACGCCGGAGCCCAGCGGTCCGTCCGGCGGAAAGGGACCGGTCCCCGCCGGGCGGGGACGCCCGGTGGCCCCGGGAACGTCGGAGTGCATTGCCATGGTCTCCACTCACACGGGTCGGGAAGGGCGGGCACGCCCGGCGGTGCTCCACGTGCCGGGGCGCCGCCGGCGGGGCGACCGGGATCACAGCCCGCCCCGGGGGCCGCCTGTCCGGAGCACGGCCCCACTCATCCTATGCTTCGCCAAGGGGCCCCTCGGGTGGGTCACCCACTTCCCCGGGAGGGGGACCACCGGGACGCGCGCGTGATGTGAGGGAGTGCTGCCGACGTGGCCGAGGACGACAACCCCACCTCGGAATTCGCGGTTCCGAAGGGGTTGAGACTGCCGCCTCCCGAGGATGAGAACCCCACCTCGGAGTTCGCGGTTCCCGAGGGGGTGCGCGCCCCGGCCCCCGCCGAGGCGCACAGCGACTTCCGAGCGCCGGGGCCCGATCCGGCGTTCACGCCGGCGGCCGGCATCCCCCTGCTGACCCGTACCAGGCAACCGTTGGGTTGGCAGGACCGGATGCGCCACATGGTGCGGCTGCCGCTGGCCGAGCGCCCGGCCCCGGAATCACCCGCCTCGACGGAGCGGGAGGAGCAGGGCGGACCGCCGGTACCGCGCATCCTGGACCTGACGCTGCGCATCGGCGAGTTGCTGCTGGCCACCGGTGAGGGCGCGGAGGACGTGGAGACGGCGATGTTCGCCATCGCCCACGCCTACGGCCTGGACCGTTGCGAGGCGACGGTCACCTTCACCCTGATCTCCGTGACCCACCAGCCCTCGCTGGTGGACGACCCGGTGTCGCTGAGCCGCATCGTGCGGCGGCGCGGCACCGACTACACCCGTCTGGCGTCGGTCTTCCGCCTGGTGGACGACATCACCGCCGGGTCGGTGACGCTGGAGGAGGCGTACGGTCGGCTGGCCGACATACGCCGTAACCGCCACCCCTTCACCAAGTGGCAGTTGACGGCCGCCGCCGGGCTGTTGGCGGGCTCGGCGAGCGTGCTGGTGGGCGGCGGGTGGCTGGTGTTCTTCCTGGCGGCCCTCGGCGCCGTGATCGGTGACCGGCTCGCCTGGTTGCTGGCGGCCCGCGGGCTGCCCGAGTTCTACCAGTTCGTCGCGGCGGCGACGGGGCCCGCGGCGGTCGGGGTGACCACGGCCGCCCTGCAACCGGGGCTGGTGCGGGCCGCGGCGGTGATCACCGGCGGGCTGTTCGCGCTCTTCCCCGGACGGGCCATGGTGGCCGGCGTCCAGGACGGTCTGACCGGTTACTACATCACCGCCTCCGCACGCATGCTGGAGGTGCTGTACCTGATCGCGGGCATCGTCATCGGGGTGTTGGCGATCCTCTACATCGGGGAGACCACGGGCGTCACCCTCAACCCGGAGGCGCTCTACACCCAGAACCGTCCCGCGGTGCAGCTGTTGGCGGCGATGGCGCTGGCCCTGGCGTTCTGCGTGATGCTGCAACAGGACCGGGCCACCCTCCCGGCGGCCGTCCTCAACGGTGGCGTGGCCTGGCTGATGTTCGGAGCCCTGCACGACGTGGGAGGCATCTCCCCGTTCGCGGCGACGCTGGTGGGCGCGGGGATGGTGGGGCTCTTCGGCCAGTTGCTGGCCCGCCACCGGCTCACCTCGTCGCTGCCGTACGTGACGGCGGCGATCGGCCCGCTGCTGCCGGGCAGCGCCCTGTACTTCGGACTGCTGGGACTGGCGCAGGGCAGCATCACCACCGGTGGTCAGCATCTGCTGCGCGCCGCGACGCTGTCCCTGGCGATCGCCATCGGGGTGAATCTGGGAAGCGAGATCGCGAGGTTGTTCATCGGTACGCCGGGCCGGCTCAGCCCGGTGGGGGACCGGCGCGGCGCCAAGCGCACCCGCGGGTTCTGACGCCGGAACCCGCGTCGGCGCGCCCCACCCAGTCGGCGCCCTCGACGGACTTGCCGGGCTCCAGGTCCTTGTAGACCTCGAAGAAGTGCTGGATCTCCAGGCGGTCGAACTCGCTGACGTCGCCGATGTCGACCAGGTGCTCCATGCGCGGGTCACCGGCGGGCACGCACAGCAGCTTGTCGTCGCCGCCGGCCTCGTCGGTCATCCGGAACATGCCGATGGCGCGGCAGCGGATCAGGCACCCCGGGAAGGTCGGCTCGTCGAGGATGACCAGGGCGTCCAGCGGGTCGCCGTCCTCGCCCAGGGTGTTCTCCACGAAGCCGTAGTCGGCCGGGTACACCGTCGAGGTGAACAGGTGGCGGTCGAGCCGGATGCGTCCGGACTCGTGGTCCACCTCGTACTTGTTCCGTGAACCCTTGGGGATCTCGATGGTGACGTCGAACTCCACGGGGAGGCTCCTTGTGCGTCGTGACCGGCTACGGATGGTTTAGTTTCCCCCGGGCGGTGCTGTGGTCGCGAAAGGGGCTGGTGACAGGTGCGGGATGCGGTGCGGGAGACGATCCGACGGCACCGGTCGGCCCACCGCCCCGCGGCGGTGGCCGCGACGGTGGGCGTGGCGGCGGCGATGGGCGCGATCCTCCTGTCGGGACCGTGGGACGCCGGACAGCGGGAGGCGGAGCGCGCCCGCGCCGCCGTGGTCGCCGATGCTCCGACCGGGTCGCGGGACACCGGAACGGCCGGCGACCGTTCGGGTGGTTCCCGGCCGGGGGAGGAGCCGCCCGTCGCCGCGCCGTCGGCGGGGCCGGTGCTCGAACCGCTCGGCCCGCGCGTGATCGACTTCTTCCCCGGTGCCGAACCGACTCCCGCCGACCGCGACCGGGGCATCGCCGGGAACCCGGCCCCGGTCGATCCCGCCTCGGTCCTCGATCCGCTGCTCGACGATCCGGCCCTCGGCCCGGATCCCGCCGCCTCCGTGATCGACCTGGCCGACGGGCGCCCGCTCTACACCCGGAACGGGGATCGCTCGATGGCCCCGGCCTCGACGGTGAAGGCCGCCACGGCCGCCGCCGCCCTGCACACCCTGGGGCCGGACCACCGGCTGACCACCCGGGTGGTGCTGGACCCGGACCGGGAGCGGGTGATCCTGGTCGGTGGCGGTGACACCGGCCTCGGTCACCGGGAGTTGGGCCGGCTCGCCGCGCGGACCGCCGAGGCGCTGCGGGAGCGCGGCATCGACGCGGTCGGGGTCGGCTGGGACGCCGGACCCGGCAAAGCCCCCTCCCACCACCCCATCGGGGTCAATCACAACATCGCGCCGTTCACCCCGCTGATGGTCAACGGCGGACGGTTGGACGACAGCACCACCGGTCCCGCCCCCCGTTCGGCGGACCCGGCCGCGGACGCGGCGGGCGCCTTCGTGCGGTTGCTGAAGGGGGAGGGGGTGGAGGTGCGCGGCTCCTCCGCCGCCCCCCGGCCCGTGCCCGGGAAAGCCGAGGAGGTGGCGGTCCACCGGTCCGCGCCGCTGGCGGTCCTGGTCGAGGAGATGCTCACCGACAGCGACAACGACATGGCCGAGTCGTTGGCCCGGGCCGTCGGGGAGGCGCGCGGCCACGGCGCCGGCCTGGCCGGGGCGACGCGGGGCGTCACCGAGGCGCTCACCGACATCGGCCTGCCCATGGACGGCGTCCGGGTGGCCGACGGCAGTGGCCTGGACCGCTCGGGGCGGATGACCACCGACGCGTTGGTGGGGCTCCTCGGGCTCGCCGCCGACCCCGGTCGGCCGGAGCTGCGAACGGTGCTCACCGGACTGCCGGTGGCGGGCTTCACCGGCACCCTGGACTCCCGCTACCCGGACGTGGGGGCGGGCGTGGTGCGGGCCAAGACCGGCACCCTCACCGGTGTGAACGCCCTGGCGGGCACGGTGGTGGACACCGAGGGCCGGGTGCTGGCCTTCGCGTTCCTCACCGAGGGCACCGTCTCGGCGACGGCGGCGCAGGACGCCCTGGACCGGGCGGCGGCCGCGCTGAGCCGCTGTGGCTGCGGCTGATCCGACCGGCCGGGCCGTCCCGGGGCCCCGGGACGGCCCGGCCCGGGCGGCGTCGTCCGACCGGCCCGGTCCCGCCGTACCCGTTCGTTCCGTTCGCCCCGTACCGTGGATGCCATGACACGTCTCGGTGGAACGGATCCGGTGGACTGGAATCTGGCGGTGGCCACCGCCAATCGCATCGTCCGGCCCGGCCCGGAGGTCGGCCGGGACGAGGCCCGCGCGGTCGTCGCGGAGCTCCGGCGGCACGCCGGGGCCTCGCAACACCACGTCCGGGAGTTCACGGCCCTGGACACCCGGGGGTTGGACACCCCCGTGCTGATCGTGGACCGTCCCGGCTGGGTGCGGGCCAACGTCGCGGGCTTCCGTGAGCTGCTGCGCCCGATGATCGACCGCATGCGCGAGCGCCGCGCGTCGGTGCCCGGCGGCACGGCGCTGACCATGGTCGGTGGCAAGGTCACCGGCGTGGAGGTCGGCATGCTGATGGCCTTCCTCTCCTCGCGGGTGCTGGGCCAGTACGAGACCTTCGCGCCGACGACCGCGCAGCTGCCCGGCGGCGAGCGGGGCGGCGGGCGGCTGCTGCTGGTCGCCCCCAACATCGTCCACGTGGAACGCGAGTTGGGAGTGGACCCGCACGACTTCCGGCTGTGGGTGTGCCTGCACGAGGAGACCCACCGGACCCAGTTCGGCGCCGTGCCCTGGCTGCGCGACCACCTGCGGGGCGAGATCCAGTCGTTCCTCTCCGAGGCCGACATGGACCCCACCACGCTGCTCGAACGCCTGAGGGGGGCCGCGCAGTCGGTCTCCGGGCGGGACCCGGAGGGAGAACCCGGGGGCGGGGCGCAGACCCCCGGCCC
>NZ_VKHT01000236.1 GCF_014141535.1 Streptomyces alkaliphilus
TCCAGGTCCAACGCCGTCCGCAGCTCCGTGCCGGGGTGCTCCGGGGCGGGGGAGGAGCACTGCCCGTACACGGGTGCCGCCGCGGCCCCGGCCCCCCCGGGCCGGCACGCCGCCCGGCGCCCGGCCGTGCCGGCGCTGTACGGTCCGCGCTTCCACGCCGACCCGCACGCGGTCTACCGCGACCTGCGCGCGATGGGGCCGATCGCCCCGGTGGAGCTCAGCCCCGGCCTGAACGCCATGATCACCACCACCTACGAGGCCGCGCTGCACCTGCTGCGCCACACCCCCGGCACCTTCCGGAAGGACCCCCAGTACTGGGCGGCCCTGCGGGAGGGGCGGGTACCCGAGGACAGCCCCGCGCTGCCGATGATCATGCCGCGGGACAACGCGCTGTGGAAGGACGGGCTGGAGCACACCCGGCTGCGCGGCGCGATCACCGCCAGCCTGGCCCGGGTGGACACCCACGGTCTGCCGGCGATGGTCGAGGCGATCGCGGACGCCCTGATCGACTCGTTCGCCGCCGACGGCACCGCCGATCTGGTGGCGCAGTACGCGGCCCCGCTGCCGATGCAGGTGCTGCTGCACATGTTCGGCTGTCCCGAGGACCTCGGCTTCACGATCGTGGATGCGATCGCCCGGTTGTTCGACACGGTCTCCGACGCGGCCCGGGCCAACGCCGAACTCGAGGCGGCCTGCCTGGAGTTGGCGCGTTTGAAGCGGGCCGAGCCCGGGGATGACGTGACCTCGTGGATGATCGCGCAGCCCCAACGGTTGACCGACGCCGAGATGATCCAGCAGATCCTGTTGGTGGTCGGCGCGGGCACCACCCCCTCCACCAACCTCATCGCCAACACCCTGCACCGCCTGATCACCGACGACGAGTACGCCGGTGACGCCTACACGGGTTCGCGGCCGATCACGGGCGTGGTGGAGCGGGTGCTGTGGGAGGACCCCCCGGTCGCGAACTACTGCCCGCTGTACGCGACCACGGCCATCCCCTACGGCGGGATCACCATTCCGCCGGGGGTGCCGGTGCTCGTCTCCTTCGCCATGGCCAACACCGACCCGGCCCTGGACGGGATGCGCCGCGAGGACAACCGCGGTCACCTCGCGTTCTCCGGCGGTATCCGGGCCTGCCCGGCCCAGGGGCTGGCCCGCCTGATCACCCAGACCGCCGTGACCCGGCTGCTGGACCGGCTGCCCGACGCGGAGCCCGTCGATCCCGACGCCCCCGCCTCGCGTCGTCCGCCCACCTTCCACTCCGGTCTCACCACCCTGCCGGTCGCGTTCACCCCTCCGCGCGCGACACCGTCCCCGTCCCACGACCCCGGGAGCACCCTTGAGTGACAGCGTGATATCCGGCTGCCCGCACACCTCCGCCACCGCCGCGACCGCGGCCGGCGCGCCGCTCGTCCTGGACGGCACCGCCCGCGACCTGCACGGCGAGGCCACGGCCCTGCGGGCTCTGGGTGCCGCCCCGGCCACCGTGCTGCCGGGCGGCATACCCGCCCGCACCATCACCGACCCCGGCCTCGCCCGCCGGCTGCTCTCCTCCTCCCGGGTCTCCAAGGACGCCCACCGGCACTGGCCGGAGTGGATCGAGGGCCGGGTTCCCGCCGACTGGGAACTGGTCACCTGGGTCGCCGTCCGCAACGCCCTGTCCGCCTACGGGGACGAGCACCGCCGGCTGCGCAAGGCCCTGGGCCCCGGCTTCACCCACCGTCGGGTGAAGGCCTTCGCCGAACCGATCACCGCCATCACCACCCAGCTGCTGGACGACCTCGCGGCCACGGCCCTCGCCGAGCCCGGCGGGGAGGTGGACCTGCGCGACCGCTTCGCCTGGATCCTCCCGCTCCAGGTCGCCAACCTGCTGCTCGGTGTGCCGGAACAGCTGCACGACGGCTTCCGCAAGCACATAGGCTCCCTCTTCGACACCAGCCTCACGCCGGAGGCGGCGGCCTCCGAGGCCGCCGCCGTCTACGGTCTGCTCAACGACCTCGTGACGCTCAAGAGCGCGACGCCCGGCGACGACGTCACCTCCGACCTCATCGCCTCCCACCGCACGGGGGACCTCACCGAGCAGGAACTGCTGGACAGCCTGCTGCTGCTGATCGGCGCCGGTCACGAGACCACCGTCAACCTCATCGGCAGCCTGGTGATCAACCTCCTGAACAACCCGGAGCAGTTGGCGGCGCTCACCTCGGGTTCGGCGGAGTGGACCGACGCGATCGAGGAGTCGTTGCGCCACCAGGCGCCGATCGCCACGATCATCCCGCGCTTCGCGGTGGAGGACTTCACCGACGAGGAGACCGACGAGAGCTTCCGCGCCGGCGAGATGATCGCCGTCAACTACGCGGCGATCAACCGGGACCCGGGAACCCACGGCGAGGACGCCCACGAGTTCGACATCACCCGGGAGACCCGGGGGGACCACATGGCCTTCGGCCACGGCGTCCACTACTGCCTGGGCGCGCCGCTGGCCCGCCTGGAGGTGTCGATCGCGCTGCCGGCGCTCTTCGCGCGCTTCCCGGAACTGGCGCCCGCCTACGGGCCGGAGGGCCCGGCGCCGCTGCCCTCGATCATCTCCAACGGACCGCTGACGCTGCCGGTGCGCCTCGGTCGTCCCGCGGAGGCCCCGGCCGACTGATCCGGGCCGAACCGGGCGACTGATCCGGGCCGAGCCGGGTCCCTCGAAGGGGAGTCGTTCGGCTCGCCCACCGGGCCGGTGTTCCGCCCCCGCGCCACGCGGGGGCGGAACACCGGCCCGGTGCCGTGTCGGCGGGGGCGCGGGCCCCGGCGTGCGGGACGGGAGCGGGCGCGCGGTCGGGTGAACCCCGGAACCCGGTTGCCCCCGGGCCGGGTTCGCGCCCACCGACGGCCGGTTCGTGACCGGATGTGTCCGGTTCGGCACTGGTGGTCGCGGTAGTCTCGGGGCACGCTCGGTGACGGAAGGGTGGGAACCCGTGACCTCTCCTTCCCGTTCAACAAGGACACATGCCTGCCACGAGGATGAGGGAGTGAACGCCTGACATGGTGTTCAAGCGGCTGCTGGGATCGATCGGCGTGGGTGCCCCCACGGTGGACACGGTGCTGGAGGGTGGTGCCGTCCGGCCGGGCGGACCTCTCCGGGGTCAGGTGCAACTCCAGGGTGGACAGGCCGATTTCACGATCCAGCACATCACGTTGGAGCTGGTCGTCCGGATCGGTGCCCCGGGCGCCCCGGGGGCGGGGGGCGACGGGAAGAACCTGACGGTCTTCGACCGGGGTGTCGTCGCGGAGAACTTCACCCTGCCGCAGGGCGCGCTCAACAGCGTGCCCTTCGAACTGACGCTGCCCTGGCAGACCCCGATCACCCAGCTGTACGGCCAGCCGCTGGGGGTGGAGCTGGGGGTGCGCACCGAGCTGGCCATCGCCGCCGCCCGTGACCAGGGGGACCTGGACATGTTCGCGGTCGAGCCGCTGCCGGCGCAGGAGGCCGTCCTGGAGGCGCTGGGCCAGGAGGGCTTCGGCTTCGCCGCCGCCGCGCTGGTTCCCGAGGCGCTGCCGGGCACCGGCCAGCAGATGCCCTTCTACCAGGAGTTCGACCTCGTGCCGCCGGAGCGCTTCGCCCACCGGGTGGCCGAGTTGGAGATGACCTTCCTGCCCAACCCGCAGGGGGTGGAGGTGGTGCTGGAGGCGGACAAGCGTGCCGGCACCCTGCCCCCGGGGCACCCGGCGGGGATGCTGCGGGAGGTGCTCGCGCACGACCCGGCGGGTCGGGACTGGAACGCCGAGGTCCTCGGTTGGGTCGAGCGGCTCCTGGAGGGGCGCGAGGCGGCCGTCGCGCAGTTCGCCGCCGGCATGCACCCGGGGATGCAGCCGGGCATGATGCCGGGGATGCAGCCCGGCATGCAGCCGGGAATGCACCCCGGCATGCAGCCCGGGATGGCGCAGCCGCAGCGACGCGGGCCCGGTGTCGGCACGGCGGTCGCGGCCGGCGCTGCGGGTCTGGCCGCCGGTGTGGTCGGCGGCATGATGGTCAACCAGATGATGGACGGCTTCTCCGGTGACGAGGAGGAGGCCGCCGACGAGGGCTTCGACGACGGCGGCGACGACGGCGAGTGACCGCTCACCGTGTCCCCGACGGGTCCGTCGGGGACACGGAACGGGGCCCGGCACCGCGAACGCGGTACCGGGCCCCGTCGGTTCGGGCCTCCCCGATCCCCTCGGCCCCTCGGCTTCGGAGCGGGGCGGAGCGGGGGCGGGTGCCGGTGCGCGCCCGGCACACCACCCCCGCCCCACCCGTCAGGAACAGGTGTTGCGAGGGCTGCTGTTGAAGGTGAGGTTGCGGTACGTGATGTTGGTGCCGCAGGGGTTCTCGGTCAGCGCGGAGTTGGTCAGCGTCAGGTTCTGCAGGACGATGTCCCGGTTGTTCGGGAACTCCGAGCGGGCCGCGAGGCGGATGTCACGGTCGCGGACCGTGCCCCCCTGCGCGGCGATGTCCACGTTGTAGCAGTTCTCGATCAGGATCGCGTTGTTGCCGGTCTGCGCGATGTCCACCCGGTCGATGGTCACGCCACCGCTCTCGGAGACGCAGAAGATCCCGCGACCTCCGCCGCGCGCGATGACCTCGCCGACCCGGATGTTGGTCGGGTAGGAGCTGCCGACCCGGCCGTTGCGGTTGGCCATCCGGAAGGCGGCGTAGCCGGTTCCGGTGCCCGCGCCCTGAGCGTCCACCCGCTGCACGGTGGCGTTGATGGTGTCGTTGAGCAGCAGGCCGGAGTAACCGGTGTTGCGGGCGGTGACGGTGCCGATGGTCAGGCCGTCCACGCCGTAGGTCTCCACACCGTGGTTGTTGGTGCCGGAGACGTACACGTTGTCGATCCGCACGTTGGTGGTGCGCACGGCGCGGTTGGAGTGGTTGTCGATCCGCACGCCGAGGCCGTTGTTCAACCGCAGGTCGATCCGACCGAGGTGCAGGTTGGTGACGTTCCGCGCGAAGATCCCGAAGTACGGGCCGCCGGTGACGGTCAGGTGCGGCACGGCGACGTCCCGGACGTTCCGGGCCCGGACCACCGCGTGGTCGCCGCCGGGGCTCCCGGTGACGTTGATGGTGCCGCACACCTCGACGGAGGTGTAACTGGGCAGGTCCAGGGACTGGTTGGCCGGCATGGAGCCGGAGCCGCGCACGACCACCCGCTGCATCGAGGTCCGGTTGGACGGCAGGCTGTTCACCGCCGCGCGCATGGCGGCGAGCATGTCGGTGCCGGAGTAGCCGGGCGCCGTCCAGGTGCTGCCGCTCTGCCGGGCCTCGGCCTGGTAGGTACCGGTGCCGCAGGCGGCCGACGGGTTGTCGCCGCCGGAACCGCTCACCGGGACGAACCGGAACTGTTGGTTGTGGTTGCTGTTCTCGGTGTACTGCGAGATCCGGGCGCCGTCGGCCGTCGAACGCTCCCAGACGTCAAGGGCCTTGCCGCTGAAACGGTTGATCAGCTTGTGGTGGCCGCCGCCGGCGTCGACGAATCGGAACTGCTGGTTGGTGTTGCCCAGGTCGGTCCACTGGGCGATGGTGGCGCCGTCGGAGGCGTTCCAGTCGTGGACCTCCAGGACCTTGTTCGAGTGCCGGGCCTGGATGCGGAACCAGCCGCCGCCGGCGTCGATGAACCGGAACTGCTGGTTGGTCGCGTCGGTGCGGGACCACTGGATGAGACGGGCGCCGTCCTGCTGGGAACGGGCGTCCACATCCAGGACCTTGCCGGAGTGGCGTGCCTCGATGACGTACCAGGCGCCGCTCTGTACGGGTTGGGCCCGACTGGTGGTGGCGTTCATCAGGCCGATGACCAGCGCGGCCACGGTCGCCAGGGCGACCGTGGCCCAGCCGCGTCGTCCAAGCATCGCATGGGACATGTGGGGGGTTCCTTTCCGGGAGTGTCCGAGTGGGGGTGAGCGACCGGCGTTGTGAGGTGTGGGGGTGTGGG
>NZ_VKHT01000237.1 GCF_014141535.1 Streptomyces alkaliphilus
CTGCGGCGTCAGCTGGGTATAAGAGACAGGGGGAGGGGGGAGGATGGACGGACCCCGTCGCGGGCACCCCAGCACGAGGAGGACCAGTGAGTCAGTCGACTCCCACCACCGGCGAAGAGGAGGTCGTGGACCTGTGCCGCGACCTCATCCGGATCGACACCAGCAACTTCGGGGACGACTCCGGCCCCGGTGAGCGGGCGGCGGCTGAGTACGTCGCCGAGAAGCTGGCCGAGGTCGGCCTGGAGCCGAAGATCTTCGAGTCCCGCCCCGGCCGGGCCTCCACGGTCGCCCGGATCGAGGGCGAGGACCGATCCCGTCCGGCCCTGATGATCCACGGGCACACCGACGTGGTGCCCGCCAACGCCGCCGACTGGACCCACCACCCCTTCTCCGGCGAGATCGCCGACGGCTGCGTGTGGGGTCGGGGCGCGGTGGACATGAAGGACATGGACGCCATGACCCTGGCGGTCGTGCGCGACCGTCTGCGCTCCGGCCGCAAGCCCCCGCGCGACATCGTGCTGGCCTTCCTCGCCGACGAGGAGGCCGGCGGCACGCACGGCGCCCGCTACCTGGTCGACCACCACCCCGACCTCTTCGAGGGGGTCACCGAGGCGATCAGCGAGGTCGGCGGCTTCTCCTTCACCGTCAACGAGAACCTGCGCCTCTACCTCATCGAGACGGCCCAGAAGGGCATGCACTGGATGCGGCTCACCGTGGACGGCACCGCCGGCCACGGCTCCATGGTCAACCGGGACAACGCCATCACCGAACTGTGCGAGGCGGTGGGCCGGCTCGGCCGGCACACCTTCCCGGTGCGGGTGACCAAGACCGTGCGCTCCTTCCTGGACGAGCTCTCCGACGCCCTCGGCGTGGAGCTTGACCCGGAGGACATGGAGGCCACGCTGGCCCGGCTCGGCGGCATCGCCAAGATCATCGGCGCGACGCTGAGCAACACCGCCGCCCCGACCCAGCTGGACGCCGGTTACAAGGTGAACGTCATCCCCGGCCGGGCGGTGGCCCACGTGGACGGCCGCTTCCTGCCGGGGTACGAGGAGGAGTTCCTCGCCGACATCGACCGGCTGATCGGCCCCCGGGTGAAGCGGGAGGACGTGCACAGCGACAAGGCGCTGGAGACCACCTTCGACGGAGCCCTGGTGGACGCCATGCGCACCGCTCTGGTGGCCGAGGACCCGGTGGCCCGCGCGGTGCCGTACATGCTCTCCGGCGGAACCGACGCGAAGTCCTTCGACGACCTCGGGATCCGCGGTTTCGGGTTCGCCCCGTTGAAGCTCCCGCCGGAGCTGGACTTCGCCGGGATGTTCCACGGGGTCGACGAGCGGGTACCGGTGGATGGTCTGAAGTTCGGCGTCCGGGTCCTCGACCGCTTCATCGACCGCTGCTGACCTGCGATCTCCGTGGATTCCGCCCTTCCGGCCGACCCCCGCGACCTGTCCGCGGCGGGTCGGTCGGACGTGCGATCCATGATCAGGAAGGGTGAATGAGCCCCGGGGCTCGTGCCCCCCTCCGATCCCCCTCGTTACAGCTGGTGCAGCCCTCAACGGGGCCGCGATGTCTACGAGGAGGAAGTAATGATCAAGAAGGTCGTCGCCGTCGCCGCTGCCACCGGTGGTCTGGTTCTGGCGGGTGCCGGCATGGCCGTCGCGGACGCAGACGCCCAGGGCGCCGCGGTGAACTCCCCGGGTGTCGTCTCCGGCAACGTCATCCAGGTCCCGGTCCACGTTCCGGTGAACCTGTGCGGCAACACCATCGACATCATCGGGATCCTGAACCCGGCCTTCGGCAACGTCTGCGTCAACCTCTGACGCTTCGCCCCATTCCCATGTGGGCTTGACACCGTGCGGCCCCGGGGCGCTCATCCGCGCTCCGGGGCCGTGGGGTATTCGCGCGGCGCGGTCACGACCTCGAGCATCCCGCCGCCATCGGACCGACGAGCGGTCCATCAGCAACTTCGACGAGGCATATCAAGGCAGGGGAACCACCATGCGACAGGTCACCAGGAAGGGCCTGATCTCCGTCGCCACCGCGGGCGGCGTGCTCGCGCTCTCGGGGAGCGGGACGGCGTTCGCGAACGCCGACGCCGCCGGGGCGGCCACCAACTCGCCGGGCGTGTTGTCCGGGAACACCATTCAGGTGCCGGTGCACGTTCCGGTGAACGTCTGCGGCAACACCATCGACGTGGTGGGTCTGCTCAACCCGGCCGTCGGCAACACCTGTGCCAACGTGTCCGAGGGCAACAACGGCGCCACCGCCGAGGGGGCGTCCACCAACTCGCCCGGCGTCGCCTCCGGGAACACCATTCAGGTGCCGGTGCACGTTCCGGTGAACGTCTGCGGCAACACCATCGACATCGTCGGCATCCTCAACCCGGCCGTCGGCAACAGCTGCACCAACGTGTCCGGTGGCGGCGAGGTCCCGAACCCGCCGGGGAACCCCGGCCCGGAGACGCCGGAGAACCCGGAGAACCCGGAGAAGCCCGAGAACCCGAACAACCCCGAGAACCCGAACAACCCCGAGAACCCGGAGAAGCCCGAGAAGCCGGAGAACCCGGAGAAGCCCGAGAACCCGGAGAAGCCCGAGAACCCGGAGAAGCCGGAGAACCCCGGTCCCGGCCCGGACGGTCCGGACAACGAGGTGCCGACCCCCGAGACCCCCCGGCAGGAGACGCCGCGCGAGCGCGCCCCGCAGGGCGGTGGTGACGAGGCGGACGAGGACGCCCCGCAGGCCGTCCCCGCGCCGCGTGACGGCTCCCTCGCGCAGACCGGCTCCGAGCTGCCCCTGGCAGCCGCCGGCCTGGCCGCGGCCGGCCTGCTCGCCGGTGGTGCCGTGCTCTACCGTCGCAACCGCGTCGGGCAGCTTGCCTGAGCGCTCCACCCGGGCCGAGGGCCCGACGACGGGGCCCCGCCGCCGCGGGGCCCCGTGCGCGTGCCGGCGCGTTTGAGCCCACGCGGCCGGGGGGACCGTCCTCGTCGCGGGCCGTCCCCCCGGCCCGGGTCCGGACGGACCGTCCTCGTCACCACGTGGCCCGCAGCTGACGGATGATCCGTCTCCGCAGACGTACCCTTCTGCTGCCGTCCGGGTACAGACGCAACCGGTGCAGCTCCCAGTGACCGTACTCGGCGTGCTCGGTCAACAGCCGGGTGGTGGCGGATCGGGACACCCCCCGGGGCACGTACACATCACGAAACTCGTATTCCGGCATCGCCTCCATTGTGCGGGCAGGCCCCGGTTCCCGATACCGTCTGCACCATGTCTGATGTTGTGCAGCCCGGGGCTGCCGAGGTACGAGCCGCCGCCGAGGCACTCAAGGACGCGCTGGACCGGCACCTCACCGCCGTGGAACGGCGGGCGGCGACGGGGGAGGACGACGCCGAGGCGGCGGCCGCCGTCTTCGCCGCCTTCAACGAACTCGCCGCGGCGGGCGAGGTCTACGACGAACTGCTGTACGACGCCTACGACGAGGTGACCCCCTTCGAGGTGCCGCTCTCCGAGGGAGGGGCGGGCTACGAGGGACCCGGGGAACCCGAGGCGATCAGCGTGTTCGTGCGGCGGGATTACACCGTCACCGATCCCCGGCGACTCATCGCCCGGGCCCAGCAGATCACCGATCTCGACCCGGAGTCCGTTGACGAGGAGGAGGTGCGGGGCGTCGCCGCGGAGCACAGTCTGCACGCCGCCCTCGGCGTCCTCTTCGGCGAGTACGAACCGGACGAGATCGCCGGTCGGCACAAGGAGTTCGGGCTGGAGGAGGGTGACGCCACCACCTGGGTCACGGCCGCAGACGAACCGGCCGAGCCGGGGGAGTGGCTGCGGGATCCGTTCGACGGGGTCGACCCCGAACGCGTGATCTGCCGGTTCGACATCAGTGACGCCTTCGACGAGGACGAGCTCGAGGGCCGTTGACGTCGGGCTCCGAGCGAGCCGGCGGGCCGGTGGGACCGGGGAAGACCCCTCGTCTCACCGGCCCCCGTCGTTCAGGCGGTCGCGCCTCCGCCGTCGGCGGTCACCGCCCGGCGCAGCAGCAGCGGCAAACGGGTGACACGCTCCACCCGGCGCGGTACGGCCACCGCGGCGGCGGCCCCGCCGGCGGACCCCTGAACCACGGACAGGTGGCGCTCCCCGCGGCCGAAGGCGGTGTGCAGCCATCCCCGGTCCAGCCGGTGGCCCGCGTCGCCGGGCAGCACGACCACCGCGGCGGACCACCGCCGTCCGACCGCCCGGCGGGCCGTCACCGCCCAGCCGTGCCGTACCGAGGTCGCCACCCGCTCCGGCGGCACGGTCACGGTGTGGTCCGCGTCCCCGGTGCCTGGCGGGGGAGGATCGCCGGCAGGACCCAGACGCAGCCCTTGCGGGGTGCCCTCCAGCACGGTGGCGGGGCGGTACCGACCGGGGCCCTCCCGGTACTCCACCCGGTCGCCGGGATCGAAGCCGCCGAACCGACCCGGGCCGGGGTTGACGGCGGCCTTCAGCGCGGCGTTGAGCGCGAGGCCACCGACCGGACCCTCCTCGCCCGGCACGATCACCACCGTCGAGGCCGGGCCCGTGCCGAAGGCACGGGGGATGGACTCGGTGACCAGTTGCACGGTGCGGTGGACGGCCTCTCCGGCGTCCCGCGCGGTGACCACCACGACCTCCCGGTCCGGTGCCTCCACGGGGACCAGCTCACCGACCGCGACGCCCGAGACCAGCTCTCCGATCGGTCCCGGATCCGGGGTGCGGGAGACCACGGAGGGGCACAGCCCTCGCACGGCGGCGGTCAGCACGTCCCGCAGCACCGCGCCCGCCCCGGCGGACTCCAGCCCGTAGGGGTCACCGGAGAGGATCAGACGGGCTCCCCCGGGCAGGGCCTCCACGAGCGCCGCCGCCGCCTCGACGTCCATCAGTTCGGCGTCCAGCACCGCCACCAGGTCCAGGGGGAGGGTGCCCTCCTCGTCCCGTCCCGGCCCCTCCCGGCCGGTCAGGAGTCCGGCGCAGGTGGCCACCGGCAGGTCGGGGAGGCCGGCGACGGCGCGTCGCACGCCGTCCGGATGATGCACGGCGACCCCGGCCCGCAGTCCGGCGGCCCGCGCCGCCGCGACCACCGCGAGGGGTTCGGCCCGGGCGGCCTCGCCGCCGGTGTGCACCACCAGACCGTGGTCGCGCACCGTGCTCCACAACTCGGCGGCGGAGGAACCCGGGCGAAGGGGAGCGCCGCCGGAGGCGTCCGGGGGCTCGGTCGGCAGCTCCGGCCGGCCGGCGGGGGTGGTCGTGGCCAGGCCGATCAGGCCGTCGGCCAGCGACTCCTCGGCGACCGCCCAGCGCTCGGTGCCCACCAGGGTCCGCACGGGCACGGACGGCGCAAAGTCGTCCCGCTCCCCGGGCTCTCCGCCCATCGTGTGGTCCCCGTCGTTCCCGTCGTTCCCGTCGTCCGCGGCGCCCGCCGAGCCCTCGCCCGGCGGGACGGCGGTCGGCGGGACGGGGGTCGGCGCGGCGTCCGGGTCGGGGTCCTCGAACAGCACGGCGGCGCCCGCCTCGATCGCCTCCGCCAGGGCCTCCTCCGGGCGGGGGACGCCGTACCCGCCCAGCGCCCGGGCCAGGGCGGCGGGGTCGGCGGCGGTGTGCCCGAAACGGGCCCCGCGTTCCAGCAGATGGACGCACAAAGCCTCGACCCGGCGCGGATCGTCGGGGGTGGCCCCGGCACCCAGCAGGGTGCGGGCGCACTCGTCGGCCCGGTCCGGTGTGGTGCCGGGCAGGGCCAGCAGTTGCCAGGGGTCGGCCTCCAGGACACCGGTGGCGCCGGGGCCCCAGAGGCGGGCGGCGTCGGCTGCCAGAGCGGTGACGGCGCCGGCCGGGACGCCGGCTCGTTCCAGCAGCGCCGGCAGGTCGGGGGGGACCACCGGCGCCGGGACCCGGGCGTCCCCGTCGGGCGCGCCCCCGGGG